>NZ_JBNLYC010000019.1:0-53452 GCF_050172015.1 Bacillus sp. GMa5/1
ATATATATGAATAATATTATTATAAAATTTACAAATAGAAAAAACCAAAGGGGCCCCTTTGGTTTTTACATTTTTTTATGTTGTTTAGAAATTTTCTTCCATTTATCACGCTCTGCTCTGGCAAGGATTGCATCTTGTTTCCTCATAAAATACGCCAGTTCTCTTTGTAATTTTTTATAGCTTTTCAAACGATCTATCGTAATAAGTCCGTTTTCAATTGCACTATACACCGCGCATCCTGGTTCATTCTCATGCTTACAATCACGGAAACGACATGTTGTCGCAAGTTCTTCAATATCAGAGAATGCTGTTTGAATCGCTTCGCTGCCTTCCCAAAGTTGCAATTCCCTCATGCCAGGCGTATCAATCACGAGAGCGCCACTAGGCAATTGGAATAATTCTCGATGCGTTGTCGTATGCCTCCCCCTACTATCCTCTTCACGTATATCTCCCGTTTTTGCTACATCAATTCCTATTAGAGCATTTAACAAAGTTGACTTTCCTACCCCTGATGATCCAACTAAAGCAATTGTTTTCCCTGAAGAAACGAATTGTTTCAACGAATCTATACCTGTATGCTCTAAACTATCAACAACGAAAATAGGAACACCAATTGCTATAGCTTCCGTTTCTACAATTTTCTCTTCCACATCATTACATATACTACTCTTTGTTAAAACAATAACTGGCATAGCGCCGCTTTCATACGCTAATAATAAATAACGTTCCATCCTTCTAACATTAAAATCATGATTAAGTGCATTCACTAAAAATAAATAATCTACATTTGCTGCTATAATCTGTTCTTCTGTTCTTGTTCCAGCCTCTTGTCTTGAGAAAGAGCTTCTTCGCTGGAAAATACGATGAATAATCGCTTTCTTTTCATCTTCTATTTTCTTTATATACACCCAATCACCAACTGCTGGATAATCGCCTTTCGTAATCGCTTCATGCCGAAACTTCCCAGACAGTTCTGCCATATATTCACCATCATTACAAATAATGCGATATATATGCTTATGCTCAAGTAAAATACGACCTACTTCATAATTTTTCTCTGTAACTTGTTCTTCAAAAAATGAATCCCAGCCGAAAGATTCTAAAATATTTTGATTCAAATAAATATCCTCCCTAGTTTGTACTAAGTGGAAGGATTGCGAATTACCTTATATAATATCGCCCTTTCCATCCACCTTTGTATTTGGTTGATTATTCATATAAGTTATTTTCGCCATAATACATCACCCCGTTCTTATTTTAATTATTCTCATTATATGGAATTCTCCTATAAAAAGCTACATTATTTTACGTAATTTTCAAATAACTTGTTTTTGAGCATTCTAATTTGTCCTCGATGACTAATTTCATCTTCTAGCACATGAAACCATAGTTAGGCCACTTTCTTTCTAACATGAGCCACTCATCACCTTGTTCACTTAAATACTTCAGAGATTCTTCTCGAACACTTTGTAGAAGTTGTACATAATATTGTATTTCATGACCACGGATTGCTCTACCCGCTTCCCCTAAATACAGTGCATCTTCCCATATTTCTAATTCTTCTTTTGTAAAGTCATGATCTTGAAATGAAATAAGCTGATGAACTTTTTCAATAGCTGCTTTATGCTTTAATAAGGCGCCAATTGAATTTCCGCTGCTTTGCATAATTAAATCTAATTGCTCAACTGATAAATTTTTTACTTCGCCTAATGTTACAGCTCTCGTATGCTCAAGCAGGCTTACTAATTCCCCTATTTTTTTTGTATAACCATCTACACTTCTTATTCGATAATCTATATTCATATCACGCACCCCTTTCTGCATTCATATTATTGTAAAAATGATTCATATAATAGACTGAAATATATCTAAATTTTCTGTTACAATTAATTTGAATACAAATTATACCCAAACAAACTTTCTCAATATGCTTATATGAAATATTAAAAGGAATCAATATAAAATAATCGAATCTTATTCACTAAAAGGAGTGGATTCGATGGAGATGTATCAATGGCTAACCGCTGTTCTCGTTGGTGGCATTACCGGCTTCGTTTCCCATCTAATCAATAACCAAGGTAAGTTATTGCTTCCACGCCGTTTGAAAACATTTTTTCATTTTGGATTTTTAACTGATATTTTTACTGGTAGCCTAGCCGCACTTCTTGGGCTCGTTTTATTCGATGTCACCGCAATAAAAGAAATTATAAAAGTATCCATTGTAACTGCTATTTCCGGTCAAACTTTTTTACTACATCAAGCTCTTGGTGGCGAACAGGCTAAAAATACGCAAATTGGGAAAGCTGATGAGAAGATTCAAGAAATTGACAAATTATTGCGACGTTAGTGTATACTTTCTTTTAAAATTATTGTTATAATGAGAAATAAATATTTTCTATTGCGTCGTTTGTCAGGAGAAAGGGTGTTTCGTATGACAAAAAAGAAAATAGAAGATTTCTTAACAAACTCCGAAAAAGAGGAACTGCTAGAAAACTATAAATGTTTACGAGAAGCCCGCACAAAAAGCGAAGCTAACTATTTTGGCGAAGCAGTAAACCATCTATTAAATAAAGCAAAACAACGAATTATAAAAGATGCAGGTATACATGATGAAAATGCTGCAACTGTTCAATCAAAGAGAAAAGCACTGTTTTAGCTACATTAGCTAAAACAGTGCTTTTTATTACAATACTTTTCACATTACTTTCACATCTATTTCACAATTATAAGTACTCCTATATGTTAAACTAAGTATATCCTTTTCCAAGGAACTATATGCCGATATATAAATCCCTATCTTTATAGGGATTTTTATTTTTTGATTCCTCATAACTTTGTTACAATACATTTCTTCTACTATTTCTATACTTTTAGTAACCACTTTAATTAAAAGCACATTCATGTATTCACACTCTTATTAATTCTGATTTGCGAAATATTTATACAAGCTTTATGATGCAATTCCTGTTTCACTATTTTCAGTAATTTTTTCACTTTTTCTAAACAAAAATAAAGCTCCTATATATAGTAACGCAGTAAAACTACCTATAAGTATAAAATTGTGAGATATTGCAAATAACATTCCAGCTATTGCCGCACCAATCATTTGACCAATGTACATAGAAGCATTTGCAAGCGCGGCTCCTGTTCCTCTTGCTACACTAGACATGTTTTGTAAGTGCCTCATCATTAATACAAACAAAATTCCTGTCACAAAAAATAAAGCAAAGAACAATAACTCCACCAATACAATGTTCTTTACATGAGGAAGTAATACATATAGCACTGCTGTAAATATAATTCCACCATAGAAAGAAAGGTTATAACCAATTTTATTTACGATTCTAGGACCAAAAATATTACCAATTAAATTTCCTAATCCTAATACGAGCATAGCTGTACCTACTTCATGAACTTGTAAGCCAAATTGAATGGAAAGCCATACACCAAAAAATGAAAATGCAGCAAAATTTCCGGTTTGAAAAACAAAGTATGCAAAATAAGAAAGTGAAACCTTTGAATCTGTAAGTAATTGTTTATAACGCTGTAAAATCGCTTTTTTATTTCCACCTATATGAACCGACTGTATTTCTGGTAATACAACATAAATAAGAATGACAAGTAGTGCTGATAATATACCAATGAAATAGAATGGAATTGTATAATGTATCGTTGCTAAATAAGCTCCCAGTGGCAGCCCTAAAATTTGAGAGATTGATAACCCTGCTGTTGCAACCCCAATTGCTTTCACAATTTGCTTCTTCTCTATAAGGAGCGGAATAGATGCCCACACTTGTGGAGATACAAAAGCTGCACTTACACCTGCTAAAAATCTAAATGTTAGCATCCATAAAAAACTCGGTGCAATTCCACAAAAAAACGTACTTATTGCAAAAAAACTCATACCTAGTACCATCACTTTTTTTCTGTTTAATCCATCTGATATAGGACCAGCCACAAGCGCAAATCCAGCATACCCTAAAGCATACGAACTCACCATCCATCCTGACAACTCAGTTGAAACATGATACACCTGTTGTAATGTCGGCAACAGTGGTGAAATTAAGAAAGTATCTGTACCGATCATAAACATTATCATAAAAAATACAGCTAGTACTCTGTTCATTTAGACCTTCTCCTTATATAAACAGAGGGTACTCTCCCTCTGTTTAACTAATCTTCTAAAATAGATTGGATTTCTTTCATGACTCTTTCATTCAATGCAACATCTACCGCTTTCACACTTTCTCTTACCTGCTCTGCCCGCTTTCCACCAGGTATAACAGTATCAATCCCTTCTTTATTTAATAACCATGCTAACGCTAAATGAGACACTTCAATATCATTTTCTTTAGCTAGCCCTTTTAACTTATTCACTTTCTTAAAATTACTCTTATATGTATTTTCTTCAAATAGATTTACATTTTGACGCCAATCGACTTCATTTAATTTAAAATATTCTGTATATTTTCCGCCTAATATTCCAAAAGCAAGAGGCCCATATGGAATAAATGAAATACCCGCTTCTATACAATACGGCAACAGTTCTTCCTCAGCTGTACGTTCTAACATATTGTATGGAGATTGTACAACATCTATATGACCATGTTGATTCGCCTCTTTTAATTGTTCTATGTTTACGTTCGATATTCCAATTGAACGAATTTTCCCTTCTTCTTTTAAATGAGTAAGCTCCCCGATTGAATCTATGTAACTTGTTTCAGGATTTGTAAAGTGTAAATAATATAAATCAATATATTCAGTCTGTAATCTTCTTAAGCTATTTTCCACAGCATTCCTTAAATAACTTGGTTCATTGTTAATATAAGTTTCTCCATTTAACAACGGTTGAATTCCACCTTTTGTAGCAAGTATAAACTCATGACGTTTTCCCTTTAATACTTCTCCTACTAATTCCTCCGATCTACCGAAACCATATGAATCTGCTGTATCAAAAAATGTAATCCCTTGCTGAATAGCTTCTTCTACTAATCGCTTTCCTTCTTCTTCATTCACATCAGCATATAAATTATGTCCCCCTACTGCATTTGTACCTAAACCCAACTTTGAAATATTTAATCCTGCCTTTTGCAATTTTATATACTTCATTTTTTCTCCCCCTATATTTCTATTGTTCGAATATATTCGAACAATAGAAATATACCACTTTATATGTTATAGTGCAAATATCTTAACTTATACAAGTAGGTGAAATATGCGTACACTCTATCATCCAAATCGAGAAGAAATTCAATTTTCTTCTGTCTTATATGCACTTAGCGATCAAATTCGTTTACAAATTGTAAATATGTTACTAGAGAAAAATGAACAATCTTGTGGTGCTTTAAACATCCCTGTTGCAAAATCAACTTTATCTCACCATTTCAAAGTTTTACGTGAGTCAGGTGTTATGTACACGCGCCTTGAAGGAACACAACGTTTCATTTCAATTCGTGAAGAAGATTTAAATGCTAGATTCCCAGGTTTATTACAAGTTGTATTACATGCGACAGAGCCATATTAAAAAAACATCTCATATTCATATGAGATGTTTTTTTAATATGGCTCTTCTTTTAATAAATCTATTAATCCATTCCCTTCAGATGTACGTTCGTACCCTAAAGGTACAGTTCTTTTAATGAGTTGTGCATATATTTCCGGCTCCGATAACTTTCGACCGTATTCTTTCTCACACTGTTTAATGAGCAAGGCGAGCGCTCCAGCAACATGCGGCGTCGCCATGGAAGTTCCACTTAGCACAGCATATTTTCCTTCTGGATACGTAGATAATATTTCATCACCTGGCGCTACTAGATCAATTTCTTGATTTGAATTACTAAAACATGCAATCTTCCGCTCTAAATTAACGGCACCAACTTCAATTACCTCGGAGTACGCACCCGGAAAGTCTAGTTCCTCTGTTTCATCATCGCAATCTCCATTATTTCCAGCAGCACATACAACGAGAACATCCTGCTTTACCGCATTTTGAATTGCTTCATGTAATTCTGGAACATCTTGCGGACCACCAAGTGACATTGAAATAATTCTCACTTTCTCTTGATTCGGCCCTCTCCAATTTACAGCATAATGAATTGCCTCAATAATTTGCTCATAACTTCCAGAACCATCTCCCGCTAAAACTTTTAATACTAACATTTTAGCAAGTGGTGCAACTCCTAATACACCGACACCATTTTCAGTCGCGGCAATCGTTCCCGCAACATGAGTACCATGTCCGTTATTATCAAGATACACATTTGGATCAGCTTCATAATCTTTTGTGAAATTTCTTCCGCCGATAATACGATCTTTTAAATCTATATGATTAGTATCACACCCTGTATCTAATACGGCAACGACTACATCTTGCCCCTTCATACTCTTTTCCCATACTTGCGGAGCGTGAATCAGTTGTACACCTGGTGGAATTTCATTTACTTGTTCTACCACCTTATTTACGGTAAACGGAATCAATTGTATACCTTTTTGTTTATTCACTGTACTACTCATCGTAATCCCTCCTGAAAATGTATTATTTTCATTTCAGACCACTTTTGAATACGTGTAAATGTAACATTCGTTTTATTCTTTTTGTTTTCCTTCTTTTCAAATATTTCTCAACATCATTTACTACCTCTATAATACTTCTTTATTTTCCCTATGATTTGTAGGAAGTAACAACCCGAGTCGTTCAACTAATAACCAAAATAAGAGGACCAATTAATGGTCCTCTTACAGTCTTTTAAAAGAATGATATGTATTTGAAAAATAATATAAATTAAGACTAAACCTCACTCTTGTTTAAAAACTTTTCTATTTCTTTTACTAAATATTCCGCTCCCTCTATGCCAACTGTAATATTTCCATTTGCTAATGTAATATTCTGCCCTGAAACATCACCTGTGATTTGGCAAGCATTGTAAGGTTGATATTTTTGTAAAATGATTTTATCTGCTTCTACAAAAATTTCAAGCGGTGATTTGATTTGTATTCCCAATACATCGCGTAATTCTTTAGGGATAACAATTCGTCCTAATTCGTCTACTTTTCGAATAACTCCTGTTGCTTTCATATTTCTCCCCCCTTACTCTCTATTAATTTTTTCACCTCGCTTTTTCCATTTTATCACTTTTTGACAATACTTGCCTCTTTTTAGAAAATTTTGTACTCGAGTTAAAAAAACACATTTAATGCATACGTAATCTCTCTTTCAATTGTTTTACATAACGGGATCTTATAAGTAAGAAGTATACAACTTGAATAACTATGAAAATACTTAATACAACTGTATTTTCTTTAAACAATGAGTACTCAAACATTTGCCCTAACGCCGTTAAGGCTACTGCTCCATGTAATGTTGCAACACCAATTGGAACGAAGAATAAAAGCGCCAATCGAATTGTAACTACCTTCGATAATTCCCTACTTGTCAATCCAACTTTACGAATCATTTCGAACAAACGAACATCATCCTCCAAATCGGAGAATAAACGGAAGTAAAGGAAACTTCCTGCGCAAACGAAAAATACTATACCAATAAAGAAACCTACAAATAAAATCGGTCCTGCAATTTGTAAACTTTGGTTTTGCTCGTACTCTTCCGCACTAAACGTTGAATATTCTTGATACGGTTTAATTTGATGCGTAAGCTCTTTACCAATTTCAATCTCATCTTTCGTTCTTTCAGTTTTATACATATAATCTTTTGTCTCTATAAACCCATCTTGTAATGAATCATATTGACTATTAGAGATTACATAAACATTTCCTCTTAATATTTTCCCCAATGAAGATGAAGTAACTTTTTTCACTTTTAAATTTTCATTCATATTAGGTAAAGTAATTTCTTTTCTTTCTTTCATCGTTGGCCCTGGTATATTAGCTGACAAAAATACAACTTCTTTATTTGCTACAGTATTAAATGGTTCTTCTGTTAACTTTGCATATTTCTTATAGTCTGATTCTTTTATAAAAATGGCGCTTCTTAACGACTGTTCCTCCGTTTTCTTTGTCGAAATATTAGTTTTTGAAGCTGCTATACTATGTTTCTTTAATCCTTTGTCAATCATTTGTATATGCTGTGATTCGTTACTATTCCCTTGCTTAGAATGGTAATGAAACGAAATCGGTCTCTCCATTATCCCTTTCGTCATGGATGCGAAGCCAACTAATGTCCCTATTGCGGAAAATGCTACAGTAGAAATAATGGTTACAATAAAGAACATTCTTGCGTTATCTCTCATGCGATACGCTAAATCTGATAACGTAATAATATTAGTCTGTGTCCAATAGAAACGTTTACTTTTTTTACATAATCGAATAATAAAGACACTCAGCTGCTTGTACAACAAATACGTCCCAATAATAACTACCGTTGTAACAGGAATCATCATAATAAATACCATTGCTCCATGTGATAGAAGAGCTCCTACATAGCCAGCACTAAGCAATACTACTGCTAATATGGAAGAAATGATTGATGCTTTCGGTTCCGGTTTCGCCTCTGCTGATCCTCTAAACAACTTCATAATCTTATTTTTACGAATCATTCCTGCACTAAACAATGATATGATCATAAATAAAATAAAAAACATAATACTCGTTACAACAATTGCTTTCATCGGTATGTAATAGGATAAGGAGATATCTAGTTTCAATATCATCGGAGCGACAAATAGTAATCCCCCTGAAAATAACATACCTGAAAGAATACCAAAAATAATTGCCCCTATTCCAATCATAATATTTTCAAAAAAGATTAGACGCTTTAATTGATATTTCGTCATACCTAACATCATTAAAATTCCTAGTTCACGCTTTCTCGTTTTTAAAAACATTCCCATCGAATATAAAATAAAGAAGAATGTAAATAAGTAAATAATAGACTGTGCAAAAGACATACTTACGAATACGTACTGACCTAATTCTCCTGCACTTAATGCCGGATGAAACGCAAAAAATGAATACACAAAAAAGGCCATAATTGCAAATGCACTACTCAAAAAATAGGCTGAGTATGTCCGTCTATTTCGGGTTACATTCCGATATGCTAGTTCTCTAATGTTCATATTACTTCTCCGCCCTTCTACTATCTATGTTTTTATATTAGTAAAGTGCGGAAATACCTTCCATCGATTCAAATGACAAAAACCTTACATTTTTGAAAGGTTTAAAAAAATTGCTTATACGTAGTACTTTATTTATAATGACTACATTCATATTCATACACACATCCTATTGTATATTCGTTAATTTTGCGAAATAATAAAGGATAGAAGTATGTACCATTATACATATAAACTTAATTACCGCTTTAATATGAATAGGAGGAAACATAATGACATTACAAGAACAGATTATGAAAGCATTACATGTTCAGCCTGTAATTGATCCAAAAGTTGAAATTCGTAAACGAGTTGATTTCTTAAAGGATTATGTAAAAAAAACAGGTGCAAAAGGATTTGTACTTGGTATTAGCGGCGGACAAGACTCTACATTAGCAGGACGCTTAGCACAACTTGCAGTTGAAGAAATTCGTAACGAAGGTGGTAATGCAACGTTTATCGCCGTGCGTCTTCCTTATAAAGTACAAAAAGATGAAGATGATGCACAATTAGCATTACAATTCATTCAAGCAGATCAATCTGTTGCATTTGATATTGCTTCAACTGTTGATGCTTTTTCAAATCAATATGAAAACTTATTGGGTGAATCATTAACAGATTTCAATAAAGGTAACGTGAAAGCACGTATCCGTATGGTTACTCAATATGCAATTGGTGGACAAAAAGGGCTACTTGTTATCGGAACAGATCACGCTGCAGAAGCTGTAACAGGGTTCTTTACAAAATTCGGAGATGGTGGTGCAGATTTATTACCATTAACGGGATTAACGAAGCGCCAAGGACGTGCATTATTACAAGAGTTAGGTGCAGACGAGCGACTTTACTTAAAAATGCCAACAGCTGATTTATTAGATGAAAAACCAGGTCAAGCTGATGAAACAGAGTTAGGTATTACTTATGATCAATTAGATGATTATTTAGAAGGTAAAGCAGTTCCAGCTGACGTTGCAGAGAAAATTGAAAAACGTTACACAGTGAGTGAGCATAAAAGACAAGTACCAGCGTCAATGTTTGATGATTGGTGGAAATAAATTAAACATAAAAAAGAAGCTAATCTTCATTTAGCTTCTTTTTTATATGTTAACGATATACCCCTACTCTTTTCTCCAATAAATCTTGCAGGCAATCTTCATGTTGTTTACAAAATAACGGTGGCATGTCGTCTAACGGGAAAAACTTCAAATCCAGCGTTTCATCACCATCTACTTTTTTGTCACCTCCAACTATCGAGAATGAAAAGAACATCACAATTGACTGAGCCTTGTCTCCATTTGGATATGATTGAAAATATTTTGTATACACTCCAATAAGCTCATTTATTTCTACATCATACCCGGTTTCTTCTTTTATTTCTCGGATTGCAGTTTCCGCAGCTGATTCTCCTATCTCCATTGCACCACCTGGAAATCCCCAAGCGTTAAAGTCTCCTCTTTTTTGCAGTAATACTTCTCCTTCTTTATTAAATACACAACCACCGGCAAAGTTTAAGAAAACATAATCATGTCCTACTTTTTCACGTAATTCTTTTATATAATTGGCCATTCTCTTTCCCCTTTTCATACCTCTTCTATCGCTATTTCTTATCTTTTTCAAGCAATTCAATGATTCGATCTAGCTTCTGGTTCATATTAATCACGTGGTGTTTCTTTGTAGCACTGCTTTGTAATACTCTTCTAATAAACAAAGTAAATGATATGAAAAACAAAACGATAAGTCCGATTACTAAACAAGTATATATCAATGTAAAAATATTACTTTCGAACAAGTTCATTCAGCATTCACATCCTCTCCTTTTTATTTTATCACATAATTCCCAAAATTTTAAAGTGATCGATAAATATAAAAAGAGCATCTTTTACAGATGCTCTTTCTCATTGCTTAATACGTAAATGTAATTGTCGCTAATGAATAACCCGCCAATGCACTATAAGGCGCTACTTGATAAGACACACGCTTTGCACCTTTTGGCCAATTTATTTCATTTAATACTTTCTTTATATCTTGCATCGTCCCATCCATGGACTGCTTATATCGTACTTCTACTTTTTCTGGTTTGGCTGCAAACTTTTGCTGCAACTTTTGCTTAAATTCATTATAATTTTCTGCTCCGTATTCTGCAGATAAGTATTGTAAATTTGTTTCTTTTAACATCTGCTCATATACGACAGTTTTTGAGCTACCAGCTTTTATTTTATTTGTTAATTCACCAAAATAACTTGTAGTTGCCGCTGGATATTTGCTACGATCCCATTCATGATCTTTACTTAACTGTTCGTCAGACATATTAAAATATGAGTAAGTTGCACGCCCTGCTTTATCTGGTACTGGATCATCAAATGTAGTATCTAGGTGATACCATTTGTTTTCAATGTTCACTAAATTCCACGCGTGAGCTTGTCCGTTTCCTGTGCCTGTTACAATATGATTTTGAATACCTGCCTCTTTTAACAACTCATACGTCAATAATGTATATCCTTGGCAAACGGCAGAACGATTCGCTAATGCTTCATATGCTGTATACGCTTGATAAGACGTATCATAAGACACATGCTTAACAACGTAATCGTGAATAGCTTTTACTTTCTCATGCTCATCCATCCCTGGTTTTACAATTGATCCAACAATTGATTTCGCCTGAGCTTTTACATATTGAGTTTGTTCTTTTGATTCACGGTATTTTACTTGCAGTGTAAACGTATAGTCCCCTGGCATTCCTTTAATGGAATATCTAGTAGACGCTACATTATATTTTACATACTCATCAGCATCTACAATTTTATTAAACTCACCATACAATTGATCCATAATATTTCTAGCATTTCTATCTTTTGTTTTATATGTGATTGTAATATTTTCTTCTCGATTATCAATCTGTTTTTTTAATTCTTTTCTGAAATCATCTAATAACTTTACATCTGATTGTGCTGTCACTGTAGTCGGATTTGTAGCTGCATAAGATACAGATGACGCTTGTAAGCCTCCCATTACTATAGTTGAACAAAGTGCGGCAGCTGTCACATACTTACTTGTCTTTCCCATCTTGTCACTCCTTATATTCTATAACTATACGAAAAAGTATCGTATAGTTTCAGAGTATACAATACTTTTTCGTATAGGTCATATGAGATTATGCATATTAACTAATTCACATAAAAAGGTTGTTCTTTTAAAAAGAACAACCTTTTTTCATTAGCATGTTTGTAATACGCAGCATGTATTTTCAAAACGTTGATTTTTCAAATCTTCATTACTAATACAGAAATATAGCATCCCTAGTTCTCCCCAAACCATATTACAATTTTTATGATCTGAATCAATTTGGAATAAAAGAGTCATTTGCTGCGGGTCTACTCCCATATATTCTCCCGTCTCATATAACACTTCTTCTTGTACAGAGAATGGCTCACCAAACATTTGATGGTTATCGTAGTTATCCGGAATTAGCTCTTCAAGTAATTGCAAGAAACGATCTGAATCAGCCTCATCTTCAATGAAAAGTTCTGGTAATTTGTATGTCAGTTCAAAAGTAATTGCACACTGGTTATATTTCGCTTGTACTTCATTTCCTCTTCGTAATTGCTCTACAGGAACATCATAATAAAGTACACGCCCACCCTCTGTTAGCTTCACATTTTCTTCAAAATAATTTTCAATGCAAAAGAAATACAGCATCCCCGTCTTAGGAAGATTGTGATCCATACCAACGTTTTGTAAATCACTTAAGTTAAATTGCGCGATAAATTGTAGTGGATTTCCTTTATGCTTTGGATATTCAAATAAAGCTGGTAAATCAGGAACTCCTCCCATTTTCGAACTACCTATCGCAACAGTTTCCTGCTGCTTTGGCACAACTTTTATACAAGGAAATACAGTATTAATAAGTTCCTCTTTCAAGTGTGTTAGTTCATATTTATCAATTAATACTTCAATTTTTTTATTCATAAATTCTCCTTACATTTACATACTTATTTATATCATAGTACAAAGATTATACTTCATTCTTTACAAAATCAACAAGCCTTCAAAAACGGGCTTATCCTTCGTACGCGAACAAGTTTAAAAAAGCATACTATACATTGTTCCTACAAACACGATAGTTCTTTAGTTCTTCCAGTACATTTTCCCCTCGTTCATTTTTATTTTTAATATAAGGAGGAATTCCACATGGGTTACGGATATAGTTGCGGCGGTTACGGTTACGGCGGTAGCTGTGGTGGTTGTGGTTACGGAGGTTTCGCTTTATTAATCGTTTTATTCATCCTTCTAATCATCATCGGAGCTAGCTGTTGGGGCGGCTTTGTAGGCTGCTAGTAAACTTAAAAACCATTGTAAAAAAGCACGTACAATACGTGCTTTTTTTCATTTCCAAATCTTTTATTTGAAAGGAAGTATGTTTAATGAAGATTGATGGTGTTTTTGAAGGAGGCGGCGTGCGCGGTATTGCGCATGTTGGGGCAATTTGCGCGTTAGCCGAAAAAGGTTATGAATGGGAACGTGTAGCTGGAACATCAGCTGGTGCAATTATCGCGGCACTTTTAGCTGCAGGATATTCTTGTTCAGAGCTAAAAACCATTATAACTGATATCGATTATAACAAATTTACGAAGAAAACCTTTATTGACAAAATCCCCTTTATCGGAAAAGGACTAAGTGCATGGACTACTCTAGGTATATACTCTAATGTATTTATAGAAGAATGGATTGAAGAATTACTTCGAAAAAAAGGTGTTCATTTATTTACTGATTTACCGGATCTAAACAAACTCAAAATCATCGCTTCTGATATTAGTAATGGTAAAATGGTTGTCTTTCCTGACGACTTACCAAACTACGGATTTTTAAATTATCGCTTCTCTATCGCTAAAGCGGTAAGAATGAGTAGTACAATCCCCTTCTTCTTTGAACCCGTAAAATGGAGAACTCCAAAATGGAAGCAGCCTTGTTATATGGTTGACGGAGGAATTCTAAGTAATTATCCAATTTGGATCTTCGATTCACTTACCGCTCCTCGCTGGCCGACTTTCGGATTTCATTTTGTAAAAGATGAGATTCAAGCTGACCCTGCTCACTATAACGAGCCTATTTCCATGTTCAAAGGACTATTTAAAACAATGATGCAAGCTCATGATTTACGTCATTTAGATAAGGAGTCAAAAGCAAGAACGATTACAATTCCAACAGGAACGATTACAAGTACTAATTTTGAACTGACGAAGGAAGAAAAAGACTGGCTTTACAATTCTGGTTATAACTCTGCTAATAAATTTTTACAAGCTTGGAACTTTAGGCAATATATTGATGAATATAGAAAAGGAAATCAAGACCGAAAGACAAATCGATTTTTTCGTCAACTTGACTCATAATATTATTACTTTGCGTATAAATACGAGAACGTTTAGCAACTTAATAGTAAATAAGCCTAGTAATTTCTTATATTACTAGACTTATTTACTTCCTATATAATCTCATACATTGTTTAAGGATACGTTAAGCCTTCGGCTTCTTCTGCAGTTATAACTATGTAACGATTTCCCGTTCTTAATCCTAACAGTTCTGCTTTTTCAATCGCCTCTTGCTTCGTTTCCGCATAAGTAGCTAAATATTTTTCTCCATTGATTATTTGGCAAATTACATATTGTTTCATTGCTTTCTCCTCTTACTTTTTCATTAGTTGTGCAAGTTTTTTTATACCTATTTCAATTTCTTCTAACGTTGCGTATGAATACGATAGGCGCAAAAATTGATTTGCACTTCTATCATATAAAGTACCTGGGTTTAATAAAACCTTTTCTTGCAGAGCTTTATCAAATAAACTGCGATATGAAATGGGTACTTTTATATGTACCCATATATAAAACCCGCCTGTTGGTTCATGCCAAGTTGCTATTTCACGAAGATATTTATCTAACATTAGTAACATAAAATCTCTTCGTTTTTTCAATTCACTTCTTACAAATCGCAAATGCTCATCATATAGACCATTTGTAAACCACTCTGCTGCAATTTGCTGGGATATAGTGCTTGAACCATAATCTGTTTGCATTTTTATGTCTGACAATCTTTGAATTACTGGCTCGGGTCCAACAATCCATCCAATTCTTAAACCTGGACTAATTACTTTGGACATGCTTCCAATATGTAGTACAATTCCATTTTTATCATAGGCTTTTAAAGGTTTCGAACTAGGTGCATCAAACCATAAGTCTTGATACACTGCGTCCTCTATAATAGGTAATCCAATTTCATTACATACTTCCATTATTTCTTTTCGCTTCTTAGTATTCATACTAAGATTCGTCGGATTATGAAAAGACGGGATTGTATATAAAATAGAGGCATTGAATTGCTTCTTATATTTCTTAATATATGATGTATGTAACCCGCTTTCATCCATTGGGATTCCAATTAAACGTACTCCTGCTGATTGAAAAACATTAAGCGAATATAAATAGGATGGTTTCTCTAATAAGATTGATGCCCCTTTCGAAAGAAGCCCCATAGAAATAAGTTGCAGCGCTTGAATTGCTCCTGAAACAATTAATATAGAGTCAGGAGATACATATACGCCATGCTCCTTTAAGTATTCGGAAATCTTTTCCCTTAAATAAAGATTTCCTTTCGGCTCTTCATACCCAAGCGTCACATTTGACTTTAAAAGCTTATTCATAATTTCTTTCATCTTTTTCTCAGGTAAGAGACTCGGCGCGAGCTCACCTGTTCCTAACCGAATTACATGTGGATAAAATTCAGCTTGATTAATCTCTTGAATAGCTGGGAGATTCGGATAATGAAGTCCTGTTTCTACATAAGACTGCCAATTAGGCGGGGGTGCGTAAGTTGAAACATTCTCATTATTATTTACAACAATTGTTCCTTTCCTGCCATTCCCTTCAATATATCCCTTCGCAACTAGTTCATCGAAAGCCATTACAATTGTGCTTCGATTCACACCAAATGTATGGGCCAAATCTCTTTGTGAAGGTAATTTCGTTCCAACGGTCCATTCTCCATTAACGATCCTTTCTTTTATATACGTTTCTATTTGTTTATACAGCGGCGTCGCTAGAGACATATCCGGTTTCCAAACGAATCTTTCCATCATATCACCTTATATTCTTTTTGGTTGGTAACCTCCCCAACCATATGGATGGATACAAATTTTCATTTCTTCTATACAATATACACTATCATAATGAATTAAAATAGGAGGTAATATGATGAGTGAAGCAATTATTCATGGTATCATTCTTGCATTTGGACTTATCATTCCATTAGGTGTACAAAATGTTTTTGTCTTTAACCAAGGTGCGAGCCAACCAAACATTTGGAGGGCAGCCCCTGTAGTATTAACTGCCTCTATATGTGATACGTTACTCATATTGATTGCAGTGCAAGGTGTCTCCCTTGTACTCCTTACTTTTTCTTGGCTAACTAACTCATTATATATAATTGGATTTTTCTTTCTCCTATACATGGGCTTTGTTATTTGGAGAAGTAGCCCTTCCAACGATGTAACACAAGAAAAAAGTATGCCCTTAAAAAAGCAAATCCTTTTCGCAGCATCAGTTTCGTTATTAAATCCACATGCTATTTTAGACACAATCGGTGTAATTGGAACAAATTCTATTCAATACATAGGAAGTGAAAAATGGGCTTTCACACTTGCAACTATTATCGTTTCTTGGATTTGGTTTATAAGCTTAGCTTTAGCGGGGAAATTTCTAAAAAGACTAGACTCAACCGGAAAGACAATTTTATTATTAAATAAATTTTCTGGTCTCATCATATGGGGTGTCGCACTTTATATGTTAAAACAAGTTATTTATTCTTAATGAACGAAAGAGAATTGCATGTTACTCAAAACATCATGCAATTCTCTTACAAATTATGAAGTAGGTTCCGGTTTCTGTTTTACCGCCTTTGCATCCTTTGCTGGTTTAATCCAAATGATTGCTATGACAGCACCAATGGCAGCGAAAATACTAGTCAAATAAAACACTTCATGGTCCGCCCCTTTCATGAAAAAAGAATATAAAGGTGGTCCAGCTGCTACACCGATAAATCGCATTGAACTGTAAAATGACGTAACTGTTCCCCTTTGCTCCTTTTCAATTCCTTGTGTAATGAGGGCATCTAAACATGGGAGTGCCATACCAATCCCTATCCCCATAATAACGAGACAAAGAAGTAGTAAATAAATCCCTTTTATAAATAAAGGAATGATGACTGATGCAGCTGCCATTAAAAAACCAATATAGATACACTTCTTCATAACATTTTGATTATCTCCAATTTTTTTACCGGCCATATATGAACTAAGTGACAGTACAAGTAACGGGATAGCAAGCACACACCCTTTCCATATACCATGAATGTCATACTTTGATTCCAGTATAGTCGACAAATAAAAGAGAATTCCGAATAAAATAAGCATAATAATTGCACCTAATGCAAAAATGGCAATTAACCATCTTCCTTTTTCTCGAAACGTAGACAGAATAGATTTTATAAACTCTTTAAGTGGTGGTACTTCTCCTTCTTGTTTCTTTGCCTTTACTAGAACAAGTAATAAAACAATTGATACTACGCATAAAATTGGAATCGCCCAAAATGGTAAGAACCATACAACGGCAGCAAGAGCAGACCCTAAAATAGGGCTCAGCACTTTCCCAAATGTATTGGATGTTTCTATGATTCCTAAACCTGTACTAACTTGTTTTTCGTCTTTGTATAAATCACCAACACACGGTATAACAACTGGCATTGCACCAGCAGCACCAATACCTTGAATCGCTCTACCAATCAATATCCAATTGTAGGGATTATCAACTTTCCAAGATACCCAACCAGTTATCGCTCCTCCTATAGCTGCAATCAGCAAACTCGGAACCATTACCATCTTTCGTCCCCATCTATCTGATAAATAACCAGCAATCGGTATAAGTAGAATGGCTACGATAGAGTAAATTGTAATAATCATGGATACTTGAAACGATGAAATATGTAATTTCTTTTCAATAGTCGGCAGAATTGGGATGAGCATTGAATTCCCTAATGTCATAACAAGTGGAACTGATGCAAGCGCAATTAAACAACAGTTTTCTTTTTTTAACATGTTGGCTTCGAAACCTTTCATCATATATTTCTTACCATATAATAGCCCCGCTGGAACGTAACTTTTCATTCCACCAGGGCTATTACATCTTTACTACTTCCCATTCACAACAAAAGAAATTGGGGAAATTATAGTATTATTCCTATTCTTTGAATCCAGTTCACAATATATCCATACCAATTAATTGAAAAAAAAAGAAAGGAAGAATCCTTCCTTTCTCCTATAACCTTCTACAATTAGCGAGTATATCCGCCACCAAGTTGTTGTTCTGCCATCGCTACAAGGCGTTTTGTAATTTCACCGCCTACAGAACCGTTTGCACGTGAAGAAGTATCAGCGCCAAGTTGTACACCAAACTCTTGTGCAATTTCATATTTCATTTGATCTAAAGCTGCTTGTGCTCCATGTGATGCTAATTGATTAGAATTACGATTTCTAGCCATTACCAATCACCTCCTTATTTATATATAAATTGTGTTAAATTCAAATTAAAATACATGGAAATTTTTGGTTATTTTTTACCATAAAAAAAGAGCCTCTAAAACGAGACTCTCACATCATTTCACATTACGAAGTTACTACTTCTAATTTTCTATTTATTAATACTTTCATTTCTTCTTTTAATATCTCTTTTGCATTATGTCCAAACCATTCTAAGGAAGCAAAAAGATCCGTACCTCTCACTTCCTGAATAATCTCATCATAATTTACAATACCTTCAAATAACGGAACCATACCAATACGACTTCCTGCTGCAGCATATACATTGTTAGGTTCAAACACATGCAAATAATCCGCTGAAGATATATTCTTAAAATGGTAATGTAGTGTCCACGGCTTTAATCGATGGAAACTGTCTATTGGATCTGCGCCAGACTCCCATATATGAAGAAAATCAAGATTTATTTTTAAATTCGGATGATTTACTTCTTCTAATAGTTCTATAGTAGAAGGCAATGTGTCCGTTAGTGTATTGGGATGTGTTTCTAACAGCACATACATATTGTGCTGAGCAAACACATCACAAATCTTACGTATTCGCTTCACATACTCTTTTCTCTCTTGTTCCGAGAAGTCCTTGCTCCCTTTTTGCCCAGCAAACGTGCGAATTTTATTCGTATTAAACCAATTAGCTAGTACTACAAGTTGTTCACTTTTCTCTATCGTTTTTTCAAAATCTGCTGATAATGATATATCTAAGTAATCACTTATCATCGTAATTTCTAAGTTTTTATCCTTTAGAAAAGTCAATTCTCGTTCTGTCGTTTCGCGTTCTTGTATATACAAATTTTGTGCATGAGTCCCCCACAATTCAATTCCTTCAAAACCGTTTTCATATGCAAATTGAACAATATCAGTAAATGAAATTAATTGATGACGAAATGAAATGGTACATAGCGAATATTTCATAGCATTAAACTCCCCTATCTTAAATTCAGTTAGCTTATTAAAAAGTTGCGACAGACTGATTTGTTTTCATACCTTTCCATGATAGAAACTGTCTCTCTAATTCCTTCTTAATTTGCAGTTCAATTGCATTCATTTCATCCAGTTTTTCAATAATCGATACTAGCATACCTTTATTATTCGTCATTGCCATTTTAATTGCACGATACTGTACATTTGTAAATCCTTGTACAATATCCTCTACCCGATCACACCAATAATCAAATTCTTGCTCCGAATATTGCAACGTTTCATGGAAGTATGCAAAGGCATGCTCATAACTATATTTACGAATTGCAAGTACTGGTATTTGTTTTACTGCTGCTACAAGTCCAGAAAGCGCATATCCTTCTTCTTCATTTGCCATTTTTACAATTAAATTTTTCAGCTCCATAGTCAGTTCATTGTCGTTCTTTTTGAATGTTTCTGTGAAATAACTAGCTACTGTTTCTTGCGTTGGCTCCCCAATTCCTTCTATATCAATGAAATACCCTCCACCAAATGGGTTATCTTGAATAGAGTGAAGTACTTTTTCTCTTTCCATATTTCCTTCCCAACGAAAATCAGGATCTAGCATGAACCACTCTTCTTCTTTCTCTGTTTTTGATATCATTAAATAATGTGGAAACGGTTTTTGATGAAATTTATTTTCCCTCTCTGGTAATAGAGACATATCAACCATTACAATGACATAACGATTTCCCGGCTTGTTTTCTACTAATTCTAAAAACGTTTCTACATTGCTATCTTTATCTTTTGCATGATCATACCATTCGTTTACTTTAATACCGTACAATTTTTCAAACCAAAGTAAATAATGATCATGGTTAATGTTTTCAGAGTGATATGAAATAATTCCGCCTTCTGTTATATCAAAATCTCCATCCCATAGTCCAAAATAAAATGGACGAAAATCAATGTCGCTACGCCTTTTTATAATTTCACAAAAACAACTCACTAAACAGTGCACTTTAATTGAAGTCATACTCTCATCCACTTTCCTAAAGGTTAGTTATTCACATTTACTTCTTGTAACTCCTCCATAAAATCAAGCAAAGATCCTACAGTAAGAAATGCCTTTGGATCTACCTCATCCTCTGGAACGCATAGCTTTACATCCATTTCTATGTATACAATAAGCTGTAACATCATTACCGAATCTATATATAAATCTTGATTTAAGCGCATCGTTTCTTCTAAATGCGTTACATTTTTCAGTTCCATTTTTTCAATCATAATTTTTAACACGGCATTCTTTAACGCTTCCCGTCTCATGTTGTAACCTCTCCCATCTCTAGTAACTTTCTACTTACTTTTCCAGTTTTATTTTTAGGAATTTCATTTACACTTTCAATTTCATGGGGAACTTTATAAGAAGGTAAGTGCTGAATACACCATTCTCTTATTTGTACTGGATCAACATGAGAGATCACTTTCGCTTTAACTATTTCGCCCATGACAGGATGTTTCCCTCGATATGCAATTGCCTCTTGAACACCTTCCAATCGAAGCATCGTTTCTTCTACCTCTATAGGAAAGACTTTTAATCCCGAAACATTAATTACATCGTCCATACGCCCCATAAAATGAATGCCACGCTCAGATTTATACCCTAAATCTTTCGTGAAGATTTCCTTATCATTCATTTTCACGACGATTTCTTCCGGTGCATTTTCATCTGAACCTATGCTTATACTCACATGAGGTAGAGAGTTTCCTAAATCTAAATGGCTCTTCATATCATGACATATACTAATACAACCTGCTTCAGAACAACCGTATTGCTGCATCATATATGTTGTCATTTCTTTTAGTTTATAAAATAGTGCTTCTGGCAAAGGCGATCCTGATGTCATAATTTTATGAAACTGGAACGTCCCTAATGGAAAACTCCCCATAATGTGTAACATAAGTGGTACTGCATATATAATATGTTTTTCTGTATTGCGAACTATATTTAATGCGAATTTAGGATTTTTATTCGTAATGATTACAGGCTGGCTCCCCCTCTTAATTGCTGATAAAGTACCACATATTAGTCCGTATGAATGTGAAACAGGAGCCATAACGATTGGCACTTCATCTACTTCACAGTTTAAAGCTTCATTATAAGCGGTAATTTCCGTATCAACTTCCGTCCATGCTCTACGAATTAGTTTCGGTTCCCCTGTAGTTCCAGAACTATATTGCAATAAAGAAGGCTCTTCTAGTAAAAAGTTCCCTACTTCTAATTTTGTAAAATCGCCATATTCTCCATATAAAATTCCTACACAATTTGCACGCTTTGCCATTTCAATAGCTGTTTCTTTTGGTGTATCTTCATGTATAAGTAATACTGATGATTTCTTTTCTTTTAAGAAAAACACAATCGTAATAATATCGAATGGATCTTTCAGACAAAGTGCAAATCTATTTCCTTCTGCTTCTTTAAATTGTTCCATTTCCTCATAAACTTGTAATCTCAATTCAAAATCACTTTTGCTATACTCTTGTTTATTAACGATTAGCATAATTTCCCCCTGTAACAACTGATTTTTGTTTCATAAGTTTTCTTACTCTATACAATGGATTTGGAACTTCATGAACAAGCGATTCCAGATCCATATATAATCGACGTTTCGTTAATTGTTCAGCATAGAATGTAGGTGCATATAATTGAATATTTTCAAATCTACCTTTCAAATGTGGATATATTCTTAAATGATCTTCAATTTCTTCAACAACCATCATCCAAAAATGTTCTTCTTTCAATCCATATTCATCCGCAAGTACGAATGCTAATTCTCCTAAATTAAACAGGAATAGTGCATCTAACACCATCTCTTGCAAACATTCGATGCGATCCATTTCAAAGAAATCATTCATTTTTCCATTCGCATATGTTTTATGCATTTTAGTAAAGTCGGGACATTTGTCAACTTCTCTCAAATATGGACGATAAAACTCAAGCCCTTCATGAAAATCCTTTAACGCAATACGAACAGGCACCCCTTCTTTATGGACTAGAATCATATTTTGTCCATGTGATTCCAGTGCGATACCATGCTCTACTACAAGATGTATAACTGGTATTATCGCTTTTTGAATAAGTAATTGTAGCCAATCCTTCATTCCATATTTGTTCAACCACGCATCAATAATTGGTGTACCATCTTTCTCTTTAGCGTATAAACCATTAAAAGGAATTGCATCCTCTTTTGCATCTAAATACTTATGAATGCTTTCGCGCCAAATACATCCTAATGAACCATATATAGCTTTCTTATTCGTGTCATACGTTACACTTGAAAACTCACTTAACAAGATTAAACGTGCTTCATCCATTAAATAGGCGTCATTACTTACAACATCATTTAACCAATTTGATATTGCTGGTGCACTCACAACAGAGTATGGTTTCAGTGTACGGAGTGTTGAAGTGTTGAGTAAATTCATCGATAATTTAACGTACGGTTTCTTTGGACTCGTACTATTTCTTAACGTTCTCATTGACTGTTGCGCGCAATAATCGTCCTCTGATGTTCCTAAATAAATAATAAAATTACCCTGTATATGATCCCCATAATTTGAAATGATGAAATTCTCCCACTGCCATGGGTGAACAGGTATAAACACGTACTTTTTTGGATTACATCCCTTATTACGAATTCGCTCCATAAACTCTTCTAATTTACGATCGCCAATCTCCTCTTTTAAAAGGTTGTTATACATCACTTCATTCTCATAACCTACAGCCGCATAATTCTTATGCGCTGCAATCCATATGAGTTTTATTGGTTGTATAAATTCATATCCATATTGAAAATTGTCACGATATTGAAATCCAACACGTGCTTTATAACTAGGATGATATGGATGGCCGTCTATTAAATGGCTTTCAAACTCATCGTAAGATTTTTGAGTATATTCTCTCTTATTATTTCTTTCATATTGTGCAATCGTGTCTTTAAATATTGTTTGTTCTAATTCGTGTATAAAAGAATCTAATTTAGCTTGTTCTACACTAGTAACCCGAAAAACTTCTTCTAGAAATTGCGAGACAGATTGTATTTCTTGCTGTTCATCTTGAACTCTTACTATTAATGAGTCTAACGAAATACGTCCAAATGTCACCCGTTCCCTGCCATAGCATTTGTACGTGACACTTTTGCCTTCTTCATCAAGTCCTTGTATTAGAAAAAGAAGTTGTTCTTCTTTTTCTATGCGAACCGGTGTAATAATCCCCTCATAAATTAACGATTCTACTAATTGACGTAGCACTCTTCTTCGTACTGAAATGTAATCTTCTGATTCGAGCGCCTTCAATACTTTCGTATGATACATGTCCACTCTCATAAAACCCTCCACCTTATGACAAAATACCATTATTTGTATTACGTGAAATTTTAACGTTATTTATGAACGAACAGCCACTTCTCTAACGAGTGGATTATGTACTTGCACATAAATAGCTTGCTCCAATGGATTACTTAACTCATCGACATCGAAAAATCTCGTTAGTAAATTTGCTTTACACGCTAACTTATCTTCGTCCAATAATTCTCTTAAAAATGTAGAAGGTTCCCGGTTATATGGAAGGAATGATTCAAGTACAGACCTTAATTCCGAGAGAAGAATTTCCTCCTTAATTAATCCTGCTGTGCCAAAACCATTAATGAGGCCAAACATATGATTGAAAATTAAGTAGTAACGAAATCTCTCATCCACAATATAGTCGTCATATAAATTTCCAGTACGTTCTCCAATACCAGCTAATTCATTATTAAGCATCTCTTTCATTGAATTACAGAAATAAAATCCTTGATTATCACGGAAATAATATTTGACCGGATAACCATCTTTTAGCTGAACAACGCTATTTTGCTGATGAGCTTCTAATGCAACACCATACTGTAAATACATCCATACCATTGGCTTTAAAGAAATATTCATATATCGTCTAAACCACTCTAAGCTTACTTCTTCACAGCTTTTACTTTCTAAATCTGCTAGGCGATGAATAATATTCGATAACCGCGTACGCTCCCCAGGTATAGCGTCTTGAACTAGCCCAGCAATTAATGTTGCGTCGTTTGCATGTTCACTATAAAAAGGATTCTCACGAATAATCACTTCAAATCCAGATTCTTGTGTTCCATAATTTAATGTAATAAAGGCTGGATCACAAATAAAATCAAATCCTGGAAATCTTTCTCGTACTTCACCAATAGCCGTATTTAACATTTCCTTCCCTTCAAGACCACTCTCAAGTTCTTTCAGTTTATTAATACGCATTGAATTCGTTACTTTCACCGGAAATGAAAACTTAAGCATATACTTCGAATTGGGATGATATAGCGTCCTTAGTGATGATGTTGCCATATAATACTTACCTACAGGACCAATATACTCAAGCAATTCTTGAATTATCCAATCTTGTACGTAAGCTTGATGCAAGAGCCATTCTGCCTGAAGCGGATGAATTGGAATTAATGCATATTGATCTTCCTTACAGTACTTCGCTATAAATTCCTTACTAACCATCTCATCATTACTTAATTCTTCTTTTATAATCGTTGTTGTAGAATCTGATAATAATGATTTTTCATTTACTATACTTTTATGTGCCCTAAAATAATGAAGCTGACATTCCCCTTTTAATTCTGGAGAATACATTGCACTTTTCCAATCCAATATCCCCTGTCTACTCTTTGGTGTAGGATGAGTTAAATGCCCAAATAATAAAGACTGCTCCGCTTCTATAAAAGTTGTATGGAAACCGTATAATGCGGATGTATCTTCTATTCTCTCTTTTGTAAATTCCTCAATATTTTGACAACTACGGATAACTCGAAGCATAAGTTCCGCAGGATTCGTTCCTTCTCCGTAGTTGATCGACATCTCTTTTATTAAAAACGGAATAACTGTAACGTAATCTGCTGTAATAACGGAATTACTATCTCCAATTTGATAATAAAATTGTTCTCCAAACAAATGGCGATCTGTTGATGATTTATATATAACTTCTCCATACAAAGTAACGTTCTGTGCCGATAGCCGACAACATAAATATGTGGGGACTGTATCTCTATTCAACGTATTACTGAAGATACTTTTCATTCTTTCATCCTCTGTAATCCATTCTCCACTCCCTGTTTCTCTTAAATAACAGTTTAAAAAGCTTTGTAATGTTGCATGTTCTGCGATTTGTTTCGCATGCTGCATGTTGGTCCTGCTACTAAAAATATAGATAAATGTACATTCTTAGAGTATTCCTGCTTCTACGTGTCCTGTCTCGCCAATCACTCGCTACTACAGTTTGCTGTAACACTCCACAGGCGTAAATTCCGATGTAGCCCACCGTACATATATACAATCTATTTACGTTAGTATTATATATTCTTTTGCTTGTAAAAGGTTGATTGACGCGTTCAAATCTCTATCCATTACATTTCCACAGTCACATTCATATACTCGGTCGGATAGCTTTAAGTCTACTTTCTTTTGACCACAACATGAACATAGCTTTGAAGATGAATAGAACCTGTCTACTTGACGCAGTTCAATTCCATATTCCTCACACTTCGTCAATAACCATGTTTTAAATGTATAAAAGCACTGCTTAGCAACTGCTTTAGATAGATGTTTATTCTTCATCATACCTTTCACATTCAAATCTTCTACTGTAATAAACGTTGGCTTGGTTTTCACCACACCATTTACAACAGACTTTACATACGCTAATCGAATGTTTGCTAACTTGGCATGTAGTTTTTGCA
This sequence comes from Bacillus sp. GMa5/1, assembly GCF_050172015.1. Classification (NCBI taxonomy): domain Bacteria; kingdom Bacillati; phylum Bacillota; class Bacilli; order Caryophanales; family Bacillaceae; genus Bacillus; species Bacillus sp. GMa5/1. The sequence goes on from NZ_JBNLYC010000019.1 coordinate 26,448, forward strand.
CCCTAAGAATGTTTTTATCTATATTCGCTCTTTTATTAGTAACAGAGTGTTCACCTCTCTTTTTTAGATTTTCAAATTTACGTGATAAAGAGCGTTGTTCACGTTTTAACCGCTTTTCTATCTTTTTTACTTTTCCTGTTTTGTTTATATTTTTGTGAATTTTCCCATCGCTACGTACAGCGAAATCTTTCACGCCTAAATCAATGCCTACACCCGTTGAATGGAGTGTTGGCTTCGCTTTTGTTTCTTCCAATTCACAAAGCACAGATACAAAATATTTTCCTGCTCTTTTAGCTATCGTTCCGCTTTTTACAACCGCATCTTTTGAAATATATCCATACTCTTTTAATCTCATTCATCCAATCGTAGGGATTTTTACTCTATGTCTTTCAACTATCCAATCTGTTTTGTTGTTTTTAGGGAAATAACATTTTACATCTTCATTTTTCTTTTTCTTGTAGCGTGGAAACTTAGATAAACCTTTAAAAAATCGCTTAAAAGCTTTATCTCCGTTCATAATCGCTTGTTTTACAGCTTTACTTGATATTTCTTTTATCCACTGGTCACATTCTTTTGTATGAATGTTGTTTAGCCATTTAGAAAATTCATAGCCACTAAGAAATTTCCCCTCGGATTCATATATCTCTTTGTTTTTTGAAAGATATAGATTGTAAACATACCTGCACACTCCAATCGTTTGATGGATCTTGGTTATTTGTTCATTTGTCGGCTTAATCTCTATTAGATATGCTTTTTTCATAGATCTTCATCCTCCGACATTCTCTTTTTGTATTTCCTCAATCTGTATATCCTACAACTAAATATGTGAATAACAGATATCAAATACTAAGCAAACTCTTCTTGTGGAGACAACCTTTCATTAGTAACAATGATAACTTTGACTCCCAACTTATGAAGAAATCCATCAAACCAATCATAATCAAAACGGAAAACCCTATCTTTGTGTGCGATGGTGATGGTTGAAACATTTCTCTCCATGCAGTCATCGAGCTTATATTTTTCATTACGCATATCCACGTTTACTTATGTTTTAACTTACTGTTAGTTCCTCCTCTTTATATTAACGCTATCGGAATTTCATATTATAATTGATAATTGAATATCGTTATCAATTATGATTCTAATTGATAATGATATTCAATTCAAGAGTATATTTCAGAATTTTTTTATCAAATTAAATTTTTATTTTTTTCTTCCTTTTCTTTAATCTAGTTAAAAGTACACTAGAAAATTTCTTGCTTTCAAACTAATTACCTACTATTTTTTATTAATCCATTTTTTGATGGATTAATAAAAAGGTACACCAAATGAGGTATACCTTTCCCTATGATATGTTTACATAATATTATTATATGTATAAATCTATATAGCTGTTTGTTTTTGTAACAAATTTAAATCTCTCCAACAATACGCTGTTTCTTCTACCCTTACTCTCTCTAAAAATTTCGTATCAATTTTTTCAGGGGTAAATTTTTCATAAAACTTTTTAGAAGGATTATTCGTAACAACCCAAACTAAAAGTGATTGCATATCATTGTTTATACAATCCGATAATAAAGCTTGAAATAACTTTTGTCCTATTTTCATTCCTTGATACTGTTGTAAAAGGTAGATTGCATATAATTCTCCATCACAATTATATGTACCAGTTCTTTCTACTCCCCCATCGATGAATCCAACTATTTCTCCATTTAAATTCTCTGCTACAAATCTAAATTGATGATTACCTTCTTTTTGAAAAATATCTTCCCATTGTTTTTCTCGTTTCTCATATGCTATATTATCTAGAATTTCGTCAGCAAATATCCCTTTATACGCTGTCTTCCAACTATCAACATGCACCTTTGCTATACCTGGTATATCATCCTTTATTGCTCTTCTAATATGTATTCCCATCATTTCTCCCCCCTTATTACTCATCATTATATCAATTTCATTCCTTAAAAATCCAAATAAAAAAGAGTGAATTTGAACTTCACTCTTTTTTATCACAATTATCTACTTTCCACTTCAACTGAAACTACTCGATCAATCTCTTTCAGGGAACTATATAACTCTGTTGTATATAAATCTTCTGGAGCTAAAATAACCATCTCCAGTTGCTGAAATGCTCCACTATCTATATCTTTAATTTTCACGCGTTTCACATGCATGCCTAAATTTTTAATTTGCTTAAATATACCATCTAACTCATGATGCTCTTTAACAGTAATTTTTATAGATAAATCCTTTTGTCTTAATGAATACGGTCCTGCAATTTTCACAAGTTGCGGAAGTACATTAATCGCTAAAATAATTAAAACCATAGCAACTGTCGCTTGTAAATAAAATCCTGCACCAATTGCGATCCCTAAAGCTGAAGCAGCCCACACCATAGAAGCTGTTGTTAATCCAGAAATAACGTCATTACTTCTTCGTAAAATGACACCTGCGCCAAGAAAACCAATTCCACTAACAATTTGAGCGGCCAGTCGCATCGGATCCATATTTGTATGTCCTGGAACAGAATATACATGCACAGATTCAATTGAAACCATCGTAATTAAACAACTTGCTACAGAAATAACCATACTTGTTTTCACACCCAGTGGTTTATTCTTTAGCTGCCTATCTATCCCGATGAATAATCCTAAAAAGAGTGCTAAACCTAATTTGAGTAAAAATTCATATGACATATTCCCATTCTCCTTACTTTACAATGTTTCCCTTAGAATAACTCACTATAACTCTTTTATGATATCAATTCCAGTCTTTTCTATTCATTTAACGTAAAAAACCGAAAAAACATTTATAACGATGTTTCTCCGGCTTTTTATTACACTTTAGATTCTTCTTTATTTCTGATCTTTAATCTTAATTTCTGCATCTTTGTAGAATGCTAATTTACTGTCATTATACTCTTTTGTAAATTTGTTAAACTGCTCTTTCGACTTTTGTGCTTCCACATTTAATTCATTAACAGTTTTAACTTTTTCACCGATTTCTTTTAATTTCGTTTCTTTTACTTTTAATTTTTCATACAGTTCTTTTTCAGTCGCTAACACTTTCGTGTAATTTTCATTCATCTTTTGGAATGCATCATAACGATTCTTATACGACTCTTCTACTGCTTTTGCTTGTTTTTGTAACTTCTTATCTTCAATCTTCTCTATATTACTTTGAACAGATTTCGTTTCCTTCTGTGCTTTTTCTAGCATTTCTTTCTCACTTTTCAATACTTTTTCACGATCATCTACATTTGCAGTAGCTTGCTCTATTTTCTTCACAACTGCTTCATTATGATCTTTACCTTCTTGCAAAATTTGAGCATATAATTCTTGCCCTTGTTTCTCTAACTGCTCTAATTTTTTTGCTTCATCCACTAAAGATTTTTCTTGTGTTGCTGCTGTTTCAAAAGCTGTATATAGATTTTCTTCTGGCTTTTCACCGAAACAACCTGTTAAAAGTCCTACTGATAATGCTCCAACTACTGCTACTTTTCCATACTTCAACGTTCATTCCTCCATTACATACGGTTATCATGCCAGAAGTTCACTGGGAAGTGACTTTCTTCATGATAAGCTTCGAACTCATAACCTTTTTCTTTTAGCCCTTTTAAAATTGCTGGCACAGCAGCAACTGATTGCGGGTGAATATCATGCATTAAAATTACTTCTTGTGGTTTTGTTGCGTTTGTTAATACATTTTGAGCAATTTGTGCTGCAGCTGCATCAACTGGCATTTTATTGTATTTCCAATCTAATGAATCAATTGTCCAATCCCATACTTTAAATCCGCCTTCTACCACTTTATTTCGAAGACCTTCATTTAATCCAGGCATCGAACCATATGGAGGACGTGTTAATTTAGGTGATTTCCCAATAATATTAGCGATTAAACCTTGATCTTCTTTCATCTCATTTACATACTCGCCATTTTTATATAACTTTGCGAAATTATGTGTCATACTATGCATGCCTACATAATGACCCTCAGCATTTTCACGTTTCACTAAATCAGGAAATTCTTTTACATTCGCTCCAATTAAAAAGAACGTCGCCTTCGCATCATGTTGTTTTAGCGTATTTAATAATTCAGCCGTATATTTCCCTGGCCCATCGTCAAATGTAAGATAAGCAACTTTTCTTTCTTTTCCATTAAAACGACTTGGTGCCGTTTTATTCATTTCAACTTTCGGCTGTTCACTTGCAAGCTGCACTACATTTTCTTGTTTCGCAACAGCTTTTGCTGGTGAAGTAATTGATTGAAACATGTAATACCCAATAGCTACTGCGGCAATCGCTATTAAAACGACTACTATTTGTTTAATTTTTAAAGCTTTTTCCATTCTATCGAATTCCTCTCCCTATTAATCTTATATATAAATCGCCCAATATAATTATACATCTATTTATTTTTATTTCACCATATAAATAGATTTTATTTGTATTATAATGGGAGTTTTATCAAAATTGTTGTTCCTATTCCTTCTTTGCTTGTAACACTAAGCGCACCGCCATGAAGCTCTACCATTTTTTTAACGATAGCTAAACCAATACCTGCACCTGCAGCATGATTATTAATTTGGTAAAATGATTGCTCAATATATGGTAAATGTTCTTTAGCAATTCCAATCCCTTCGTCTCTTACCTTAATCACTGCTTGTCCTTCTATTTTAGTCGCTTCAATGTGTATTGTGCTTTTTTCATGTGAATACTTAATTGCATTTTGAACAATATTCAAGAAAACTTGCTTTAGCCTATTTCGATCTCCCATCAATTCAATTCGGTCTATAGTAGTAATAAATTGAATTTCCTTCTCTTCCGATTTAGGAGTTAATTGCCAAATCGTCTCCTCTAGTATATCGTACAATTGCACCTTTTGTTTATATAAATTAAAATGATTTGATTGTAATCTTGAAAAATCTAGCAATTCTTCTACTAAATGAATCAACCTATCTGTCTCACCTGAAATAATGCCCATACCTTGCTTTATTTCTTCTTCTGTTAAATGATCTACTGTTTTTAACGTCTCACTCCAACCTTTAATTCCTGTTAAAGGCGTTCGTATTTCGTGCGAAATAGAAGCAATGAATTCATTTTTCATCTGCTCAGCCTTATCTATTTTATAGGCCATATAATTTAAACTATGTGCCAAGTCACCTAATTCTCCAGGATAATCTTCTTTAATTTTTTGCTTTAATGTGCCTTCTGCAATTTGTGAAGAGGCTTGAATAATGGATTCAATTGGCTCAACAAATGAATTTGCCAAACGTCTACTAATTAAGAAGGCAACTCCTGAAATAACAATACCTACAGAAATAGTAAACGTAATAATTTCAATAATCTTTTTATTTACATTTGTTAAAACAGTCGTGTATTTTAAAACACCAATAGTTTGTCCTTGATGTATAAGTGGGCTTAGCACCTCTAGTTGTTTTTTATTACCTTTCGTAGTAACTTGATTATACATTTCACCTTCTAATAATGATTGTGGAATATTCACTTTACCTTCTACCTTTTCACCACTTGAAGATTGTATAACCGAGCCGTGACGATCAATTAACTGTAATTCTGTTCCTTCTAATTGAAAGCTACTAATTATGTCACCACTATATTCTTGTAATCGAATAAAGTATAGTGAATTGTATTCTGAAAAAAAACGTGTACTCGTTTTCGCATGAGACTCTATATATTGCACAATACCATTATAATAGTATCGATAAATTGAAACTGAAAATACAACTTCAAATAATACAAGCATAAGTGTAATGACCGTCATAAAATATAGAGTCACTTTCCGTTTCATCTTATACTTTCCTTCCACACATATCCTTTTCCCCACACCGTAAGAATAAATTCAGGTTCTGATGGATTACATTCTATTTTTTGACGTAACCGTCTCATATTTACATCTACTACTTTCGTTTCACCTACGTAATTGGTTCCCCAAATCATATTTAAAATTTCATCACGCGAAACTGGCTTTGAAGCCTGATTCATTAAATACTGTAATATCATATACTCTGTAGGTGTTAAATCGACTAATTGTCCATCTTTATACAATCTTTCTTCTATAATATTTAACGAAAATGGACCTGACGTAACAATATTCGTTTTTTCTTCATGTACTTCTATTCTTCTTAATAAAGACTGTATACGTGCAGTTAATACTACTGGACTAAACGGTTTTGCAATATAATCATCTGCCCCTATTCCTAGTCCTTGCACCTTATCTTCATCTTGTACACGTGCGGTTAACATAATAATACCCATTTTTTCATTTTCTTTCCTGATAGCCTTACAAACTTCTAAACCATCAATTCCCGGTAACATAACATCCAGCAGTGCTATATCAACAGTTTGTTCACTCAAAATCTGTAACGCTTCTTCTCCAGTAGTAGCTTCTATTACATAAAATCCAGCACGTTTTAAATTTAAAACAATAAAGCTACGGATTGTTAATTCATCTTCTAAAACTAAAATTGTTGACATAATTCCCACCTCCTACTCTTGTTGATAATCCGCTAGCGGTTTTATATATTCTTTCACTTTTTCAAATTTCGATTGCTTCGGTACTGCATATACGTGAGAAGCTGTTTTAATTGCTGCGCTGTAGCCTTTTATATTGAACCATTCTTTCCGCTTAAAAATATGAACTTCAAGCCATATTTCATTTGTTCTTGTATCCAAAAACTTTTGAGAATTTGATTCTTTTTGCTGATCTGGTATTGTAATTTTCCCTATTAACTCTTTAGGAATTTTCACATAATATCCTTTTTCTATATCTATATATCGTTCTTCAATTGGTTTAATTCCAGATTCACTCCACTGTATGTAACGTTCAAAAAGCGGACTATCGCCATGTGATTTATCCTCCCAACCTTTTGGACGTACAGTACGAACAAATTCAATAATGCCGTCTTCATTAACATCTTTACTTTCTACAACATATTCATTAAATAAATCTTCTTTCCCATCTATAGGTAATACTTCATAATGATCCTGATCAAATTTTGCTACATAAGTTATACCTGAATGAGCGCCAACTCCTGCATCAATTACTACCGCCTTTAGTGATTTAGATATACGACCCATTTGTATTCTTTGAATACTATTTATAAATGGATCGTATGACACTTCAGATAAAGTCTTAAATTGTTCCATGAACTCAACTGTCAGCTTCTCATCTTTTTCAAATGTAACAAGGCTTATATCTTTCAGTCCATTTTCATTTAGATCCTCTATGAATAACTTCGTATAACTTCGATTATATATTTCCTTCATCTCTTCATTTTCTTCCGAAAAAACATACATAACATGTTCTAACGATTCACGATTTACAGAGATTCCGATTAACAACTCTCTCTTCCCGTTCCCTGTAAAATCACCGACTTCAACGATATCTACATCTCCTCCATCAAATTTATGTGTGGACTTTATTCTCCAGCCATTTCCGATTTCTTCATATACGGCTAAATATACGCTATGATCTTCATTCGGCAATTTATAAAATAAGATGGCTTCTTTCTTATTATCTTGTTTAAAATTCATTGACCAAATCATCTGTTTATCTTTGTTAGACATTGGAGTAAGTAAGCGATAATTAACAGGTAAATCTTTATCAATTTGTTCCTTTAATTCATTAATCCATTTTTCATTTGTAGGAGCTTCCATTAGACTTGTTGGAGCCTCAGACATTTTACATCCAGTCAATATAAAGATAATTCCCATCATGCTTAACCATTTCTGCATATGATATCTTTCCTTACCACAAATTTTGAATATGTCCTTTTACTTTTTTACCTATCCATTATACTCATACATATGAGTATAATTTTTCTAAACTAAAAAATCGTTACAGAAAAGTTACAAATACATTCCCATAAAAAAAGATTGGCAAAAGCCAATCTTTTTTTATTATTCGTTTCGGACTGATTTTGGCGTTACACCTAAATGATCATTTAATTTTTTGGAAATGTCTTTTACATTTTTTTCATTTGGAATGTAATAATAAATACCACCGATACGTTTATCTGTACCTTCTATTTGCATTTTTTCCATTTCCAAATTAGATCCTGCCATATTTTTTGTAATGGCCAGCATATCGTCAAATGTTAAGTTCGTTTTCATATTTTTATCAACCGCATCCAGTAAAGAGCCCATTTTGCTAATTGATTGAACAGACATCGCTTTTTTAGCAATTGCTTCTATTACAAGTTGCTGTCTCTGTCCACGCATTGCGTCACTATCAATTTTACGCGTTCTTGCAAGTGCAAGTGCTTGTTCTCCATTTAAATGTTGGTAACCTTTTTCTAAATGGATCATACCAGCTTGGTCTTTACTATCTTGTTCAGTGAAAGTAACTGGTACATCAATATCAATACCACCAATTGAATCGACAATTTGTACGAATGATTCAAAGTTAAACTTCACATAATAATCAACAGGGACATTTAAAAATCTTTCCACCGTATCACGTGTGCTTTCTACGCCACCAAATACGTGAGCATGAGTAATTTTATCTAATTTTTTTCTAGTTGGAATGTAAACACGTGAATCACGTGGAATACTTACTAGCTTAACAGACTTATCATCTTTATTAATTGTTGCTAATAAAAGTGCATCTGTTCGAACTGCTTCGCCATATTGGCTTTTTCTCATTTCACTTCCATCTACACCCATGATTAATATTGAAATATTATCCTTTAAAGGTTCAACTTCTTTATCACGCTTTGATGACTTATCAATTTTTGCATACGCATCATTTACAACAGCTTTTGCTTTATTATATATAAACGAACCATATCCTACTCCTCCAAAAATAAGTAGGAAAAATGGAATTAATATGAACCATTTTATTGACTTTCTTTTAGAACGCTTTTTATTACTTCTCGTATTTTGTTCTAATTCAGAGCTCATACCCATTCGCCTCTCTTTCTCTTTACCAAGTATAATGTAAGTCTATTTATCTTCATATTGAATTTCCTTTCACTAACCTTACAATTTTGTAAGGTTACTACTTAAACCCAATACGTATTCCATTTCACATTATACTCTCGTACTTATTTTTGGCAAGTCACTATTTACCAATTTCAAAAATTTAACACTTCGCAACATACGGATTTACAAATTTATTAACTCTTTCATTTTAAATTAGAATGTCTTTTTCCTAACAAACGATATGAATAAAGAATCCAGCTAATTATAAAATCTCTATGAATACAGTATATTTAACTTTATTATTTCTCAAACGGCGTATACACACTTTTCTTCCCCTGATTATCAATGTAAGCCGACTTTGCTTTTATTTTCGTTTTTTCTACTTCCATGTCTTCATTTGAGAAGTTCACAATGATTTTAATATCTTTTCCATAAGAAACAGATTGTACTAGCTTATCTTCTGACAAATACGCAAAATTCGTCATCTCTTCTTTTACTGCTTTTTCATGAACTTCATTCCAAACTTTTAGATGCTCTGTAATTTCTTTTTTATGCTTATTCCACTCTACTTCATCTAAATGGTACAACGGAGGAACATTATACAATAATTCAGACAGCATTCGATTTCCAACTTCATCTTTTACCTTTAAACTTCCCCATTCCCAATGATGCGTTGTAATAACGGAATCATTGTATACTAATTTATATAATGGTACCGAATATACTGGGTTTAAATATACTTGTTTATATTCTTCTTTCAATGGTACTTGTTTTGCATATTTTTCAGGCACATTTTGATTTGGTGACCAATATCCACCGACATAATACGGACTTGTTTTATTTTTCCGCATATCTTCATCGTCCCATTTAATAACAGGTGTTTCAATTCCGTGTGCAAATGCAATCGTACTACTAGCAAAATCATTTCCGCCTTCAGAACCAACGACCATACCCTTTTCTTGCGCAATGTAGTCCATTCGTTTTAAACGTGCTTTTAAATCTTGCTCTTGCGTCGTTATATGTTTCGCTGAATAGTCATCGTAAATTTCACCTGTCGCATCACAATCAATAAACCATGAATTATATTTAGGACCATTTTGTAATATATCATTCATGCGTTCCTTTACACTAGGCAGCGATAAAGTCGGATTTAACTTGCGACCTCTTCCTAAAAAGCCTTGCACCTTTTCTCCGTTTTTCTTCGTTACAGTAGCCTCTTCGTATAATGACGGGTCATTAAAGGATGCTGTGTTCCAATTTTTATCACTTTTTTCGTGAATGGAATGATACGAATCATACGGACCAACTAAATACCCCATTTCCTTAGCTTTTGTCACGAAATTAGGTTGCATAAATCCTTGTTCCCAGTTCGGCAGACCAATCCACGCTTTTTCTATTCCTGCCTCTTTCATTTCCTTTAATATATCCGTTCCATCTGCATTACCCCATTTACTTACCTCTTCAACCGCATCACCAAGTAGCGACTTTAATAAATGCTTATTTAAGCTATACAATTCTGTATTCGTTAAGTGACCTACACCTTTCTTTAATAGCACACTAGCTTCCTGATTAACGTTTTGAAAAATATCCTCTTTATAAAATTCCTTCATCGATAATACTTCGTTTATATAACGTAAAATAACATTTTTTTGATACTTATCAATGAAATCTTGTTTACTTACTTGATCCAATACATTCAGTTCCCCAGGCTCGGAACTATTCTTTTGAATAAGTTCTTTTATATGACTAAACAGCGGGCTATTTATTTGCTCCCTTAGTTTTGGCCAATTTATATTATTTTCTAATAAACCATTTTGATTCCAAAAATAAAAATGCGCCGCTCCATATAACTTTTCGATTTCTTTATTTTTTCTAGCCTTTTCTTGTAATGTTTTAAATTCACCTTTTCGAACAATATCATCCTTATACAGTTTAGCAATGCTTACCGCATCATTATTTGTCACATATAATTGAAATCCATATGTTTTATTTTTATTTATGCTCGGAAATTCATGTGTAAAATCAAATCCTATTTTCGGATCCGAATGAAATTTCAATTCATTATTAAACATATTCGTTGCAATATATACAATTGAATATTTCGAACCATTTAATGCGAAAAACTTCATAGAAAATGATTCAGCAAATGAATATGCATCATCCTTTAAAAACTTCTTCCAATTCTCATCATTGCTCGGAATTTGCTTACCCTCCCATAACGGAAGTGTATAATTTTCAGCTTCTACTTTCGGCCATGTAAAGCTTTCTGCACCAGTCGATTCCACTTCAATGTTTAAGTGGTCTTTTTTCTTTTCTAATTTTATTTTTACTTTTTGATCTGGATATTCCCACGATGTACGATCCTTTTCTTTTTTTACATTCGATACCTTCATTTTCGGTAGGGGTTGTGATGCCTGTTCCTTTGCCCCCTCATGTTCTACAGTTAATGTGAATGTTTCTGGATTTACATCATAAGTAAAATCTTTATACGTCGCTTTCTTTATTTTAGACTCTTGTACAGCATTACTACCTTTTACGTCACAACCGACTAAAGTCGAAAACGACATAGTTGTAAGAAGACATATCGCTATCATTTTTTTCATCCTCTGCACCTCCACCAATGAATATACAGATGCTTTGTTACAGGAATGTGGCAAAAAATAATAGAGCTAGCATTTTGCTAGCTCTGTTTGGAGTATTAAAAGTTGATATGAACAACTATAATTCGCTTAGAAGATATGTAATACAGTAACTACATTTTTTCTCAACAATTATGAAACTAAACAAATCAAAATTTTAACAAGCATTCTTCAACTGAAAAAATAAGTGTATACAATGTATCCTAAAAGTAGTACTAAAATGATTATTCCTGTACCTTTCCAATTCATACCGCCTGCTATATCAACTGGACTACCCGTTTCCGCTCTATTGAGTCCGTCACGTAAAGAACCCGTAGGATTACTTTTTAATTCACTTTGTCTCATACGCTCTCTTTTTTCTTCTGGTGACTCTTTATTCATTTAATCACCTCCAAAATGAATGCACTCTTTACTTACATTATTCAAAATCAACATTTGTTTTATATTTTTCCGAAAAAACCTAATTTAAAATAGGTTTGCAACGTAAAGAAAGCTAGCCATGCCAGCTTTCTTTACGATCCAATATGCTCTTCCTTATTTACAATAATACCTTTATGGTCGATTTCAAGCTCACATACTTTCATATCTGTAAATACTCTCGCTAATTGCTCAGCGATTTCTTGACGCTTCTCATATGGCGTTAATATAAAAATAGATGGCCCCGCACCACTAAGTGCTGTGCCGTACGCACCAAATTCTTTTGCGCATTTACGAATAGATGGTAATAATGGTACGAGTTCTAAACGATATGGTTCGTGAAAATGGTCTCTCTCCATCATTTCACCTACAACTTCCCACCGCTTTTGACATAATGCAGCTACTAATACGTTACTTATCGCACTAGCTTTAACTGCCTCATGAAACGGAAACATCTTTGGTAATACAGATCGACTTTCATCTGTATTTAATTCTGCATTCGGAATGAGAGAAATTACACCCAATTCCTTGCTCTCAATTCTTACGACGGAAACATCCTTTCCATCAAGTGCTCCAATTACAGTTCCACCTAATATAGAAGCAGCAACATTATCAGGATGTCCTTCAAAATTTGTAGCAATTTGAACTTTTTGATCAGCAGTTAAGTTCAAATTGCCTAGTTGATTCGCAAGCTCTATCCCAGCTACAATCGCTGATGCACTACTTCCTAGCCCTCTCGTTAATGGGATATTACTAGTAACTTCTATTATATGGGGTGATATAGAAGGACATACTTTACATGCCGTGCTAACGATTAAATTTTTATCGTCTGTCGGAATTGATTCTTCAAAGGAATGGATTACTTGCCATTTATCAGCTTTTTCTTTAACCACCACACCTAAATACAATGACAAAGCTATTCCAACTGAATCAAATCCAGGACCAACATTCGCCGTACTAGCAGGGACACGAACGCTAAATGGTATCACGACATAATCACCCCTTTAATATGATCTTTAATTTGTTCTATATCATTTGACACACTTGCGATGTCTAGTTGATTTGAAGAAATAGCGATATCAGGATCCTTCAAACCATTTCCAGTTAATACCGCAACAACTGTTTCTCCCTTTTTGATTTTCCCAGATTGAACATGTTTAATTACGCCGGCTAATGAAGCATTTGATCCTGGTTCAGCGAAAACTCCTTCAGTTTTTGCTAATAACCTATACGCATGTAAAATTTCTTCATCTGATACCATATCTATTTCACCACGAGACTGCTCGGCAGCCTCTACTGCATACGACCAACTTGCTGGGTTACCGATGCGAATCGCTGTTGCAATTGTTTCAGGCTCTTCAATTACATGCCCTTTTACAATTGCAGCTGCTCCTTCCGCTTCAAAGCCATGAATTCTTGGCTTTTTATAACCTTTTTCTTTCTCATATTCACAGAAGCCTTTCCAATACGCTGTAATATTCCCTGCATTCCCAACAGGGATAGCTAGAACATCTGGTGCATTTTGCAATTGGTCACAAATTTCAAACGCTGCTGTTTTTTGCCCTTCAATTCGATAAGGATTTACTGAGTTTACTAACGTAATCGGCTCTTCTGCAGCAATATTTCTTACAGCCTTAAGCGCATCATCGAAATTCCCTTCTATTGAAATAATTTCAGCTCCATAAGCGACCGCTTGCGCTAATTTTCCATGTGCAATCTTTCCTTCTGGTATTACGATAATGCATTTCATCCCAAGACGTGCCGCATATGCTGCAGCTGACGCTGATGTATTACCTGTTGATGCACAAATGATTGCTTCTGAACCTTCTTCTTTCGCCTTAGCAACTGCCATGACCATACCACGATCTTTAAAAGAACCTGTCGGATTCGCTCCTTCGTACTTACCATATAGCTGAATCCCTAATTGTTTTGATATATTTAATAATGGAATAAGTGGTGTGTTTCCTTCCATTAAGCTGACATCAGGTGTATTTTCATTCACCGGTAAATAAGACGCATATTGTTTTAATAGTCCTTTATACATATTGTTTTTCCTCCTCAATAATGTAGTAACTGTTTATTTCACTTGCGACAGCTTCTATCGCTTCTAAAACTCGTTCAAATTGATACTTGGAAGTTCGATGTGTCACAACAACGACTTCTGCCAGTTCACGGTTTAAAGGTAATTGAATAACCTCTTTTAAACTTACAGAATAATTAACGAAACATTCTGTTATTTTTTGTAACATCCCAGGCTCATCTTGTAATGAAATGCGTAAGAAATATTTCGAAACTACTTCTTCATCACCTTGTAATTCATAAGGAACTGGTTCTTTTAACGCACTTTTATTTTTCGGAACTTGATTCATATTTTTAACGATTGAAATAATATCACTTACTACAGCAGAACCAGTCGGTAACTTCCCAGCTCCGGGTCCATAAAACATCACTTCTCCTACCGCTTGGCCATGGACATACACCGCATTAAATTCATTATTCACATTTGATAATGGATGCTGGCTCGGTAAAAGCGTCGGTTCTACACTTAAATGAATGGCTGGTCCTTGTTTTTCAGCTTTACCAATTAACTTCATAGTAAATCCTAACTTTTCAGCCATTTGTAAATCTTCTTTTTCGACCTTTCGAATCCCTCTTACTTGCACATCATCTAATGAAACATTCATCGAAAAACCTAAGTTTGCAAGAATTGCTACTTTTCTCGCCGCATCTAGTCCATCTACATCTGCTGTCGGATCCGATTCTGCAAAGCCTAATTTTTGTGCTTCCTGTAAAGCCTCTTCATAAGACCATCCATTTTGACTCATTTTTGTTAACATATAATTTGTTGTACCATTTACAATTCCCATTATTTTTTCAATTTGATCTGATGCTAACCCATCAGTTAGTCCTCTTAACACTGGAATACCGCCCGCTACACTCGCTTCGTAACATAAATCACAATCATTATCGTTCGCCAGTTGAAGAAGCTCTGCACCATATACAGCCATTAAATCTTTATTTGCTGTTACGACATGTTTTTTATTTCGTAAAGCCTTAACAATATGCTGTTTTGCTTCTTCAATTCCGCCCATTACCTCTACTACAATATCAATATTTGAATCATTTAGAACTTCATCTGCATGACTTGTTACTGCAATTCCATCAATACAAACATCGCGTTCTTTTTCCAAATCACGTACAACGACTGTTTTCACTTTCACTTC
Organism: Bacillus sp. GMa5/1; assembly: GCF_050172015.1. Taxonomy (NCBI): domain Bacteria; kingdom Bacillati; phylum Bacillota; class Bacilli; order Caryophanales; family Bacillaceae; genus Bacillus; species Bacillus sp. GMa5/1. The sequence continues at coordinate 41,670 of NZ_JBNLYC010000019.1, forward strand.
GTATCCTGTATCAAGTGCGATTTTTTTATAATGTTCTTTCAAAATATGAACAACACCACTTCCGACCGTACCTAAACCTAATACCCCAACATTTATAACGTTATTCATCTTCTAATCTCCTCCTAAAAGTTTAATTGTTACATCTATAAATCACCTTACTCTGCTTTTTTGTCATGCAGGTGGTGGTTATTTCCGTACTTATAAATCGTTTCATATTACCGCACCTCCTTTCAAAGTAAAAAAACACACCCATCCCTAGGAAAGGGACGAATGTGTTTTCGTGGTTCCACCCTTGTTCCAATCTAGACGTATTTCCTCCTAGATTGCTCAAGTTCAGATAACGGCTGATACCGCCAATAATTACTAGATTACTCGTTCACTATTGAAGTTCAAAGGTGGTAAAATCATTTCTCGTGTTAGGAAGCTCACACCCTTGGCTTCCCTCTCTGTAAACCGTAAAAATGATTTCGTGTCCTTATCATTACTTTTTCGTTCATGTCTATTTGTTAACTTATTATAGTTATCAAATTTTTAAAAAGCAAGCCTATTTTTACTAACTATTTTCAAAATAATTTTTTATTATATTTCACAATAGCATTATGCAACTGCCACTCAATTTACCTATTTTGTCATTTCTCCAGTTTATAAATCAACGGTTCATATATAAAGTGAAACTTTAATCAGTGAGGATTTTGTTCATCCCCACTGATTATTAGCCTTCACCAATCGGGCTTTTACGGGCAGTTGATCCCCACCTAACTTCTTTGCTTTCGCTGAATTTTGAGGTAGGGGTGTTACTGCCCGTTAATGCGGGATAAATCCCCATTCTAAAACCCGTACATACTCACCTTACAAAATTATATCAATAAAATTTTTAATACAATCTTTTTGTATAACTTTCTTCTAAAGAACGTGCAACATCTTCTTCTGAAGCATTCACTTTCGCATGCTCTAACAACATTTTTGCTGCTGAAGGTAACTCTTTTTTATTTAACCAAGATTCTGGATCCCATATCTTCGAACGAATAAACGCTTTTGCACAATGAATGTAACACTCTTCTATTTCAACAACAATTCCAAGCAACGGATTACGTCCATTCGCCTGCATTTCTTTCAAAATTTCTTCATCGTTTGTAATATACGCTCGGCCATTTATTCTAAGTGTCTCCCCAAGACCTGGAATAAAAAAGATTAGTCCTACACGTGGATTTGAAATAATATTCAAAATGGAGTCTATACGACGATTTCCTGGCCTTTCTGGAATGATAATTTTATTATTATTGAGTACGTATACAAATCCAGGTGCGTCTCCTCTCGGCGAGGCGTCACACTCCCCCAACTTATTTGCAGTAGATAATACTAGAAAAGGAGATTTAGAAAGGAAATCTACACAATGGTGGTCTAATGATGAAATAACTTTTTTCAATGCTCGCTCACTTGGTTTCCCCAATATTTTCCGTAACTCTTCCTCTGTTGAAATAATCGATTTTATTTCCATACGCTCTATCTCCACTTATAATCGCCCCTTTTTCTTTATTTTCCCAAAATTCAATACGAATATTGTATAATAAAATTTGCAGAAAGGGGAATTAAAATGACAGAGTGGTTAACAATATTTGATTCTGAAAGAAATACACTTGGGAAGAAATTACGCGATGAAGTGCATCGTGACGGTGATTGGCACGAAACATTTCATTGTTGGTTTGTAGAAAAAGATGCTAAAGATATATTCTTATATTTCCAATTACGCTCTAAAAATAAAAAAGAAGCTCCACTTATATGGGATATTACTTCAGCTGGACATATTATGCATGATGAAGATGTACAAATTGGTGGTCTTCGTGAAATCGAAGAAGAATTGGGGCTTTCCTTTCAAACTACTGATTTAGTATACAAAGGAATCTTTAAAATAGATTATGAAATTTCAAATCTTACTGATCGTGAATTTTGTCATATGTATTTTCACAATGTCATCAATCCACTTCCATTCGCACCAGGTGAAGAAGTAGACGATGTGATGAAAGTACATGCAACTTCTTTTCTACAACTATTAAATGGTGAAATTTCATCTTTTACAGCTACTTCTGTTTTGAGCAATAAACCGATAACGATAACTTTTGATGATATTTATCCATATGATCTTGCATACTATGAATTTGTTGTTGAACAAGGAAAAGACTTACTAGAAAATAATAGTTTATAAATAAAATAGGACTCCTAGCATTATATTGCGTGGAGTCCTATTTTTCATTATTGCTCAAGTGCCTTCAATCTTTTCTCTACTCGTATGAATAAGCGAATGATTAGTACTAGCATAAAGATCATTATAGCTAACGTTGTATGGGAGTATCTAAACAGTATACTAATAACACTTCCAATTAACATCATGATGAATCCATTTTGCTTCATCACTTCTGCACTATACCTGTTACCCGCACCCCATAATTCCTTATTTTTCATAGATCGTTTCGTACGATAACCATATGCCGCATTAATATCGGTCGGTGGATTCTTTTGAAGAATAATTGCCGCAAGTACAAAAATAATACCAATCAATATGCTTATTCCTATGTTTACTAGTGCATAAATCAATTATATCCCCCCTAACTTACACTTTCATTATACGACATAAACCTTATTTTCCCAATTCATAACACATTCACTTTCTTTCTTTTGATGTCTGGAACATACTTGGAAGTGTTACAAAACGTGCCCTTTTCGTTTTTAACTGCGGAATGATTTTGTCTAGTGCATCTACAGATCCTTGTAAATGCCCACCTGGTGTTGAATGTTGGAGGATGACACTTCCAGGAAATGAATTCCCTAACACATTATTTGTAATCGTATCAGCACTCACACCTTTCCAATCAACCGTATCAACACTCCACTGTACAATCATAAAATTTTGCTCTGTGGACCATTTTAATTGATTTTCAAGTATTTCACCGTATGGCGGACGTATAAACTTCGGTGCATAACCAGCTAAACGATTTAATATTTCTTCCGTTTTTATAATTTGATTACGGTACTCATCCTCATTTACTTTCGCTAAGTTCGGATGACTATACGTATGATTACCAATTACATGCCCTTCATTTGCAATACGCTTTACTACGTTCGGAAATTTTTCTGCGTTTTCACCAAGTAAGAAAAAAGTAGCTTTTACATTATGTTGTTTTAACTTATCTAATATTTTTGGCGTGAATTCTGAATCTGGTCCATCATCAAATGTAAGAGCTACTTCCGCTTTATTATACGGTCCTGAAAATGCGTACGCATATTTTTCAACCCATGAAAATGGTGTCCACGATCCACGATCATCTGCTTTCATTTGTACTTCATAGCTTTGAGGGATATATGCGTATGGCAATGCGCTTATATATTCTCCATAATAAAGTGAGTTATATGGCATATAAGCATACGAAACATCTCGTTCTAGTCCCCATTGATATGGAGTAAACATTTGTGGCGAATAAAAATAATACATGATAAAAAACCTCCCTAAATTTTCATATGTGATTCATCTGCACTTTGTTAGAGAAATTGTTATTCATAAACAAAAATAAGACTGTCCTTAATTAGGACAGTCTTACTGCTTTATATTATTAATAAATTGATGTACTATCTTTTGGCAAAGTTTTCACATGTTTTAAATAGTTCGTCACTTTATCATCATCTTCTTGCGGATATTGATATTCATACGTGTTAGCGATTTCGTTCGCCACTTCCCTAAATAAATCACTCATGACAAAGAATGACTCCCATATGTTTTCATATTCAGCATTAGAAAATGTCCTTTTAAATTGCTCCCACATATCTTCTTCAATATATTGCTCGAAATGCTTTCCAAACTTCCCTGTATTAACTGTAAAGTCTGTTTTCATACCAATATGCCATTCTAGCATTACGATGAACATATCTCGCACTGGTCCTTCAAGCATTCCTTTTGCATAAGAAAGTTCCTCTCTCCATAACCCTTTTGCCACATTTGTACTACACCACCAAAATTCATTACAGCAATCCAAAAACTCTTTTTCTGTAGGCTTTTTTATTAAGTAATCCTTATCGCTTGCTGGCGGGAATCCTTCCATACAATTATCTTTATCAAGAAGCAGTTTACTTAAACTATCTTGTCCAACGAACTTTTTTATTAACTCAACTGGAACTAGCGTTAAATCAATCCGATTCCCATCCATGAACTGCATTAAATATGGAAACTTCCCATCTTCATCTGGTTGAACTAACGACATTTCTTCTGGCATTTGTACTATCATTATTTCTCCAAATCTATGAACCCAATTATGATTAGACGTAAAAGATTGTATATCATTTACAACATACATAATATCATAGTCTTGAAAACAATCTCTTTTCACATTTGGATTTACACGCGATCCATTCATGATAACTGCTCGAATTCTTTCATCCTCTTTTGCTATATTTATAATTACGTCTAACATTTCTTTTTCAGTTCTCATCTACTTATATCCTCCAATTTTTTAATATATAATATAGTGTTATGTATATTGGAGGTCCACGAGCTAATCTCGTTATACACGATACATGTTATAATTTTTGAAACTTCTTTTTCATCCCTTTTTCCTCCTTACATCACTCTTTTACAACTACCATCCCTTTCAATTTCCCAATGCTTTCTACCATTCACTTTTAATTATACCGAAAATTCTGTCTCGAATACAAAAAATAAAGAAAGGACATCTACCCCTTACAGAATAGATATCCCTTCTTTTAAAGTTAAATTTAATTCCTATGGATTAGTAGACCAAAGCCCAGCAGATTTAATAAATGTACGTTTATTTAATTTCAGCTGCGCTACGATAAATTCTGCAATATCTTCTGCTTGCATTACTTTATCAGGGTTTCCATCAGTTAATCCTAAATCTACAGCCATATCAGTTGCTACTGTACTTGGAGTTAAAGCTGTTACACGAATGTTATGTTTGCGAACTTCCATCGCTAACGATTCTGTTAAGCCAAGGACACCAAATTTAGAAGCACTATATGCACTTGTTACAGGTGCACCTTTTTGTCCTGCTGTAGATGAAATGTTAATGATATCACCAGATTGTTGTTCAATCATGCTCGGTAAAGCTGCACGAGTTGCATAGTATACACCCATTAAGTTTACTTGAATGATTTTTTCCCAATCAGCAACGTCTAGTTCTAAAAACTTACCGAATTTAGAAATACCAGCGTTATTAATTAAAATATCGATAGATCCTAAACCATTTTTTAACGTTTCAATCGCAGTCGTCACTTCTTCATATGAAGAAACATCAGCAGTTGCAATAACAGCTTTTACACCTTCTGCTTCTACTTCTTTCGCTACAGCTTTTAAGTTTTCTTCTGAACGAGCTAATAAGCCTACATTTACGCCTTCTTTCGCTAATGCGATTGCTACAGCGCGACCAATCCCTCTACCTGCTCCTGTAATTAAAGCATTTTTACCTTGTAATAATTCTGCCAAGTATAACACTCCTTAATCATCTCAGTTATGTATTATATTAAAATTGTATCTATGTTTATGTAAAAAGGCAATGATGCACTTTCATGTGCGTAGGTTACTTGTAGGTAACTATAGAAAATTACTATGCATTCATTACACGTATTTATCATTATTCATGCAAAATAAAGACACCCTCCTCATAAGAGAGTGTCTGCGTATGAAATAAAAAATGGTTCTTTATCACTACACTATTTTTCTTCATAATTAGGAATACGCACAATAAATTCTGTTCCATTCCCTTCTTCACTCTCAACTTTTATTTCCCCATGATGAAGGTCGAGTACTTTCTTTACAATAGCTAAACCTAAGCCACTTCCTCCATAGGCACGATTTCGTGAAGAATCCGCTTTATAAAAACGCTCAAAAATATGTTGTTTCTGTTCTTCTGATATACCAATTCCTGAATCACGGATACGCACTTCCACTACTGTCTCATGTTCCTTTAACTGCATAGTAATCGTACCACCGCTTGGAGTAAATTTAATACTATTATGAATTAAATTAATCCACACTTGACTCATACTTTCTTGGTCAGCAATAACATGTACTTTTTCTAAATCTAGTTCTAACTCAATTTCTTTTTCAGCCCAGAGTGGTTCACTATTTAACACAATTTGCTTTAATTGTTGATCTAATCGATAGCTCACTCTTTCTGGTATATATTCTTCTGATTCTAAAAGAGTTAGCTTTAGTAAATTTTGACTTAGTTTAGATAATCTCGTTGTTTCAGTTTCAATAATGGTAAGATAATGCTTTCTTTTTTCCTCAGAAAGATTATCGTCTTGTAGTGCTCTAGCAAATCCTTTTATAGAAGTTAATGGTGACTGTATTTCATGAGAAACATTCGATACAAACTCTTGTCTCATTTTCTCCATCGCATTCAGTTCATCTGTCATATCATTTATACTTTTTACGAGCACGCCAATTTCACCATCATATTTTTCTTCATTTTTTATTTTTACGGAGAAGTCTCCTTTTGCAATTTTTTGTATCGGTTCAATAATAGTCCAAATCATCGCCTCTCGTTTTGGTCTCATTAATATTCCAATCAATGTCCAAATAAGAATAATAAAGACAAAACCGACCATATCACTAATTAGAAAAGCAACAAACGGCGATACGTTTACGTCAAAAGCATTCAATATACTAGTTGCTACATAAAATGCGATAGACCAAATTATGGTAAGAAAAGAAAAGAGCGCTAATACCGCTCCAAATACTTTCAGCATCTTCAACTTACTCATTCGTTTTCTTTTTCTCATTTACTTACCTCTAAGCGATACCCTAATCCTCTTATTGTTTTAATACTAAATTTCGACTGCTCTTCTTGAAACTTCTCACGTAACCGATTAATATGAACGTCTAGTGTACGTTCATTCCCTTCAAAATCATATCCCCATATTTCTTCAATTAATTGCTCTCTCGAACAAGTTCTTCCCGATTTAGACCCTAAAGTAAAGAGCAGCTCAAATTCTTTTAACGGTAATGTAACCGTTTGTTCTCCAGATGTAACTTCGAATGTTTTACGATTTAATAATACATTTCCAACTTGAATCGATTGGGAAACTGTAATTTGGTAACGTTTCAATAATGCCTTTACTCTCACTACTAATTCTATAGGGTCAAATGGTTTTACAAGATAATCATCTGTCCCAAGGTGAAATCCTTTTACTTTTTGTGATGTTTCCCCTTTGGCAGTTAGCATCAGAACCGGGATATCATAGTATTTTCTTAATTCAAAACATACATCAAATCCATCCATATTTGGCATCATGATATCAAGAATAACCATATCGACTTTTACGTCATCCATTTTCTGAAGTGCATCTACTCCATCAATTGCCTCATATGTTTGAAAACCTTCTCGTTCTAAAAATACCGAAACGAGTTCTCTAATGTGTGGATCGTCATCTACTATTAAAATTTTAGGTATCAAAGGAACCATTTCCTTTCTACTTAGCATCTAATATATTTTTTAAAAATGAATCATCAGTGGAGTAAACTTCCCGCTGATGATTCATTTTATAATGCACCCTCTTTAATTTTCAATTGTTGCGTTGCAAACTCACGATACATATCATGCGTCTGTAATAATTCATCATGCGTACCACTACCTGTAAGATTCCCTTTTTCAATAAAGACAATTTTATCTGCATCTACAACAGTAGAAAGTCTATGCGCAATCACTAACGTTGTTCTGCCTTTCATTAAGTTATTTAACGCTTTTTGAACGACAGACTCAGATTTACTATCTAAGCTTGAAGTCGCCTCATCTAGCATAAGAATTTGCGGATTTCGAAGTAACGCTCGGGCAATGGCAATTCGCTGTCTTTGTCCCCCAGAAAGCTTCACACCGCGTTCTCCAACTTCTGTTGCATAACCGTTTGGTAAGTCATGAATAAATGCATCAACATATGCCATCGCTGCTACTTTTTCAATTTCTTCATCCGTTACTTCGCCCTCGACGCCATAACAAATATTATCACGAATTGTTCCATCAATTAACGGACTATCTTGTGATACGTAACCGATTTGACGTCGCCATGACTGTAATGAATAACTCGTAATTGATTCTTCCCCTAATTTAATGGCGCCACTAGTTGGCTCATAAAAACGTTCCAGTAATGAGAATAACGTTGTTTTCCCACTACCACTTGGTCCTACAATCGCTGTCACTTTTCCAGATTCAATTGTGAAATCAATATTTTTCAAAACTTGCTCTTCTTCGTTATACTCAAAATGTACATTTTCAAGAACGATCGGTTGCTTAGCATTTGTCACTTTCACACCAGTTTCATGATCTTCTACTTCATATTCTAAAATCGTACTAATTCTTTCCGTTGCACCAATTGCCTTTTGGAATTGTGTAAAGAACATAGATAATTGACTCATTGGCATTACAATTTGAACTAAATACAAAATAAACGCTACAAGTTCACCGGTTGTTAATGCACCGCTAGAAACTCGCATCCCGCCATACCCTACGATAATAACAAGTAGTGCCATTAAAACAAACGACATAACTGGCGAAATTAATGCTTGCACTTTTCCTTCTTTCAAACCAAATTGTAATAACTTTTGTATACCTGTATTACCCGTTTCATATTCTCTCTTTTCTGTATTTGAAGATTTCACTAAACGAATTTCTGATAACACTTGCGTTAACACACTTGTAAAAGATGCAGTTTCATCTTGAAGCGCTTTTGAAATCTTATACATTTTTCGTCCAAGTGGAACTAAAATTAACACAGACAACGGAATAACCGTTAAAAGTAACGCAGTCATTTTCCAATCTAAAACAAATAATACAATTAACGATCCAACAATTGAAATACCACCTGTTAATAAGTTTGACAAATGCTCAGAAATTAACGTTTTCACAACACCTGTATCATTCGTCATACGGCTAATCGTATCACCTGTTCTATTTTGATCGTAATAAGATACCGGCAAGATAAGTACCTTTTTCCACAAACGTTCTCTTAGTCCCGCTACAATCTTCTGCCCAATATAATTTAGTAAATATATAGACAACCCTGCCGCAATAGTCTGCATTACAAAGAAAGCAACTAACCCAACAATTTGTCCTGCACTAATTGAAGAAAGCGAAAAATTATCTACTAATCCTTTTGTCAGCATAGGAATAAATAAACTCGCTCCCGTAGAAAGCAAACTCATTAACAACGCAAAAACTAAAATTCCTTTCGGAGGATTTGTATCTTGAATAAGGCGTAAAAACTGCCTCCAACTCCCTTTTTTCTTCATTTCATTTCTAACTTCCATTCCTGTTCATCTCCTCGTGTTAAACAAAACTATTCTTTCTAAAATTAGAATACGATACAAATGTAAACTGAATGTAAACACACTTTTTCTATTTTTACAAAATATACATAAAAACTCATCTTTACAACAGATATAAATATCTGATATTATTACCTGGTACTTAATATTATTCTATGTAAATTATAGATAAATAATTTACAACACGATATAAATCTCCAGTTAGTGAAAGGAGTATCCTTTTTGCAAACAAATATACATTCTGAAAAGGAAACAATTATTTTTATTCATGGATTAGTTGGCAATCGTCGCGCCTTCAAAAAGGAGCAAAAACGATTTTCTGCCTCCTACAGCATTATAACTTATGACTTATTAGGTCACGGTGATGATAAAGGAGAAGCAATCGACTTTTCATTACAGCGCCTCGTAGATCAATTATTAAACTTATATGAACAAGAAGGTATTAAAAAAGCACATATTTGTGCGCTAAGTTACGGCTGTTACATCTCTACAATTTTTGCACAAATGCATCCAGAAAAAGTATTAAGTATTTGTCATATTGGAGGACATTACAATAACCCTTCTCGTTTATATAATGTATTTCAAAATTTTTGGGAGAAGCGAGGAGATGAATACTCTAAATGGCTCTCTCAATACGCAAATACTATTTTTCCAAGCGGTATACTAAAAGCAAATCCATTCGCAGTCATTTCAAGAAATATTTACTACCGTTTCGGATTACAATTACATTCATCCATAATTGCCCAGTCATTACGTCATCGGTTAGAATTCGATTTAAAATCTAAATTAAAATCACTTCCTCACCCTATACTATGGGTAATGGGAGAGCATGATCATCTCTATAAATCTTGTCTATTTGATTTGAAATCTATTTTGCCTAACGTTCTATATAAGGAAATACCTTTAGCGGGACATGCAGCGAACTTATTTCGTCCTAACTATTTCCATGACTTATATGATCGATTTTTAAATGGAAAGTTAAAATAAAAACTATTAAACTTCCAATTTATTCAACTATAAAAAGGCTTCCCAAGTTTCCTTGGAAAGCCTTTTCTCTATACGAAAAGTATATAAAACTACTTTTTCTTAGTATGCTTTTGTGTAACCAGTTAGATGTTTAGCCCAGTAAGAGTTATTAATTGAACTAATTCTTACACCAACTGTTTCATTCTCCGCACTAATGAACTGACCATTTCCTAAATAAATACCCATGTGAGAAAGACCTTTTTTATAAGTATTAGAGAAGTATACTAAATCACCTGGTTGTGGATTGCTTGTTTTTGTTTTCGAACTCCAGTATCCAGCAACATCTAAACGGCTACCTTTATGACCAGTTTGATTTAATACGTAGTAAATGAATCCACTGCAATCGAAACCTCCTTTAGGAGTTTCACCACCGAATACATATTTCGAACGATCTAAAGATCTAGCCAATCCAGCGATTGAAGATGTATCTCCACCTGTTGTTGGTTGTTGAACGTTATTTGTAACGTTGTTTACTCCGCCTTTTACAAACTTAACGAAGTCTGCACTTACATAACCTGTGCGGCCGTTATGGTTAATTTTGTACCAACCATTTTCAGCACCAGTAACGTTTAATACTTTACCATTTGTTACTCCACCGATTACAGCGTTGTATGTAGCTGGGCCTGTACGTACTTTTAAAGCACCAGTGTTAACAACATAAGAACCACCAGTTTGAACTGTTGTAGTATTGTTGTTTGTAGTTGGTTGTTGTGTTTCGTTAGATACAGCAGAACCACCTTTTGTTACGAAGTCTTTGCTTACGTATCCAGTTCCACCATTGAAGTTGATTTTAAACCAATCTTGTACTTCACCTACAACTTGTACTGTTTTACCTTTGTTTACAGAACCTAATACTGTATGAGATGTACTTGGGCCTGTACGTACGTTAAGTGAAGAAACGTTTACTGTGTAAGTACCTGTTCCTTGTTGAACAGTCGTTCCTGTTTTGCCACCAGTCGTTACGAAGTCACCACTTACATAACCTGTTTGACCATTTACGTTTACTTTGAACCAACCATTTTCTTGTCCAACTACTTGTAGCACTTGGCCTGATTTTACTTTAGAAATAACGTTATGTCCTGTACCAGCACCTGAACGAACATTTAATACATCAGCAGTTACTGTGTATTTTAATTCAGAAGTTGTTTCTACAGTTTTTGTTTCAGTTACAGTCGTTTGAGTTTGAGTTTGAGTTTGAGTTTGTCCATTAATTTCTTTTAGCGCTTCATTTGAAACTTGTGCATGAGCAGAATCCATTCCTGGAACTGCAACGCCAGCTACAGAAGCTGCTGCTAAACCTGCAATTACTTTTTTCATAAGTTGTCTTTACTTCCTTTCCCTACTATCCTCTTAAAAAAAAACTAAAACTTTAATACTTTACAATATTATCAAAGTAAAATATTCATCCAGTTCCATTTTTTAGCAAGAG
>NZ_JBNLYC010000020.1:0-51799 GCF_050172015.1 Bacillus sp. GMa5/1
TAAAATTATAATGACGGATTTTACTTTGTAGCATGGACAAAATGAATAATGAATTTAAATGTAAAAGAATTTTTATAATGAAATAAAAAAGGAGTGGAAGAAATGGAAAAGAAAACAATGGGAATCCATCATATTACAGCGATTGTAGGGCATCCACAAGAAAATGTAGACTTTTATGCTGGTGTATTGGGGTTACGTTTAGTGAAACAAACAGTGAATTTTGATGATCCAGGTACGTACCATCTTTATTTTGGAAATGAAGGAGGAAAGCCTGGAACAATTATTACGTTTTTCCCATGGGCAGGTGCTCGTCAAGGTATTATTGGAGATGGTCAAGTAGGAATTACGTCTTACGTTGTACCAAAAGGTGCAATGGAGTTTTGGGAAAATAGATTAGAAAAATTCGATGTTTCGTATACAAAAATGACTCGTTTTGGAGAGCAGTATTTAGAATTTGATGATCCGCATGGTTTGCATATAGAATTAGTTGAAAGAGAAAAAGGCGAATTAAATAATTGGAGTTTTGGAGAAGTTACACCAGAAGTAGCAATTAAAGGGTTTGGAGGTGCTGTTCTTTTATCTACACAGCCTCAAAAAACAGCTGAATTATTAGAACATATTATGGGTCTTGAGAAAATTGGAGAAGAGGGTGAATTTGTTCGATTCCGTTCTTCTGCTGACATTGGAAATATTATTGATTTGAAATTATCAACAATCGGTCGTGGCCAAATGGGCGTTGGCACAGTTCATCATATTGCCTGGAGAGCGAGTGACGATGCTGATCAGCTAGACTGGAAAGAGCATGTGTCGCGTTTTGGATATCACGTAACTCCTGTACAAGATCGAAATTATTTTAACGCGATTTATTTTAGAGAACATGGTGAAATCTTATTTGAAATTGCAACAGATCCTCCTGGTTTCGCTCATGATGAATCGTTAGAGACGATGGGTGAGGAATTAAAGTTACCGGAACAATATGAACAACATAGAAAACAGATTGAACAAACGCTTTTACCATTTGAAGTGAGAAATTTAGATTAAAGTGATTGAAGGGGGAACAGGATTATGATGAAACATGTTTTTCAAAAAGGAAAAGATACGTCAAAACCAGTATTGTTATTACTTCATGGTACAGGTGGTAATGAATTAGATTTACTACCACTTGCAGAAATAGTTGATCCGGAAGCGTCGGTATTAAGCGTTAGGGGAAATGTGTTAGAGAATGGGATGCCGCGTTTCTTCCGCCGATTAGCAGAGGGCATTTTTGATGAAGAGGATTTAATTTTCCGTACGAAGGAATTAAATGAATTTTTAGATGAAGCGGCTAAAGAATATAAATTCGATAGAAATAACATTGTAGCTATCGGTTATTCGAATGGGGCAAATATCGCAGCAAGCTTATTATTCCATTACGAAAATGCATTGAAAGGTGCTGTACTTCATCACCCAATGGTACCAAGAAGAGGAATGCAATTAGCAAATTTAGCAGGTAAATTTGTGTTTATTGCTGCTGGGACAAATGATCCAATTTGTTCATCAGCAGAGTCAGAGGAATTGAAGATACTATTAGAAAATGCAAACGCGAATGTAACAATGCATTGGGAAAATCGAGGGCATCAATTAACGATGGGTGAAGTAGAAAAAGCAAAAGAGTGGTATGACAAAGTATTTTAAAAAAGAAGCATCTGCTAACGATTAGCAGATGCTTCTTTTTTATTTAAGACTGGATTGCAAGATGAGATGAAGAAAGTGGTAGCTCAATATCAACAATTGTACCTTTATTTAATTCGCTTGAAATGTGTAATTTACCATGATGTTCTTCAATTATTTTGTAACACATCATTAATCCTAGTCCTGTGCCTTTTTCTTTTAAACTATAAAAAGGTTCGCCTAGACGGGAGATACGATCTTCTGGAATGCCACAACCTTCATCGATAATTCGTATTAAGATGAAATTATCCTCTAATGGTTTTGTTTGGATGAAAATATTTCCGCCATTTGGCATCGCTTCTATCGCATTTTTTAATATGTTTATAAAAACTTGTTTTAATTGGTTACCGTCACATTGAATATCATATACGTAATCAAAATGATCCATGATGATATGAACGCTATGCATAATTGCAGTCGGTAAAATAAATGTAACTACCTCTTCAATTAAAGTTTGTATGCTACAAGTTTGGATAGATAATACTTGTGGCTTAGACATCGCCATAAATTGACTCGTGATGGATTCCATTTGTGAAATTTCACTTAACATAACATCGATATACCATTTTTGCTCCTCATTTATTTCAGGGAGGAGCAATGTTAGAAAACCCTTTAGGGAAGTGAGTGGATTCCGAATTTCATGGGCAATTCCAGCTGTCAGTTGTCCGACTACTGCGAGCTTCTCAGATTTTCGTAGTAACTTTTCAGTTTCTTTTAGCTCAGTAACATCTCTCCCCATCACGATAAGACCTTTGCGAGAACCATCAGGATGATAAAGCGGAACTTTTGATATACTTAAGATTAAATCGAAATCATCTCTATGTATAATAAATTCCTCGCCATGAAGAATTTGTCTTTTTTGCCATGCTAGTTCATCGACTTCTTCACAATGTAAAAAAGCTTCTCGGTATGCTTCATTATATTGAATGAGTTCGCTATCTTTTTTCCCGTGGTAAGGTACATGATGGAAGTTGAAGCAAGAAAGTGCGTAGTCATTTGCCTCAAGCCAGCGCCCTTCATGATCTTTAAATATAACAAACGCAGGCATGGAGTTTACTAATGTACGTAATCTCTTCTCACTTTCTTTTAGCATATTCTCAATTCTTTCTGATTTTTCAAGTGGCTTCATAATAGCGTATACACCAGTAAGACGATTTTGAACAAAAATAGGAACTAGTTTTGTCACAACATCTAATAAGAATCCATTTTTATGATAAATAGATAAGATATACTCTTGTTGATTATCCGCTTCAGTATTCTTTATATTTTGTAATACTTGCTCAGAAATATGGGCTCCTAAAATAGAGGTAATATTTTTCTGTTCTAATTCTAAAGAAGTGTAACCTAATATTCTTTCGGCAGAAGGATTTATATGTAGAATAACTCCTTCTAAGTTTAATGAAATAATACTATCAGGATTATGTTCGAACAGAGATGCGTACATTTCTGTTAATGAACGATCTTGTATATGGTTTCGCAAACGTCTAGAAATGTTCGGATGACGTTTTTTTTGAGTTGGTGAATATTTTTTACGACTCATAATAGTTCCTCCGTACAAATAGCATCTAAAAAGATTTGTCTATTCATAACTATAATATAGATGTGATGTGTATTTCTATAAAAAATGGAAGTTATAGAATAAATTTTGTTTTTTTATTTTTTTGCAAAGTGAATGCAGGATGGTAATAAGGGGAGCTTATATTGTTTTATAACCCTTTTGTAAGTTACAGACGGCTGTTTTCCGTATAACATTAGGGTAGAGGAGGGGGAGAGAAAATGAAAAATTATATTCAAGGGATTGATCACGTGCAAGTAGCTGCACCTGTAGAGTGTGAAGAAGAGGCGCGTGATTTTTATGGGAATAAAATTGGTATGGTAGAAATTCCAAAGCCAGAAGAGTTGAAAAAACGAGGTGGATGTTGGTTTAAATGTGGAAATCAAGAAATCCATATTGGTGTCGAGCGGAACTTTACACCAGCTAAAAAGGCTCATCCAGCTTTTTATGTGAATGAAATTAATGAATTTAAGCAAACACTTATAGAGCAAGGTGTAAAAGTGATTGATGATTATGCACGGCCAGATGTAATTCGATTTTACGTATCAGACCCGTTTGGAAACAGAATTGAATTTATGCAAAATAAAGACTAGGTGTATTCCCACCTAGTCTTTAACTTCTTCTGAAAAGTCCTAACACTTCTACAGTTTCTGTAATATTAACGAATGCATTCGGGTCAATTTCAGAAATTGTAAGTTTCATACTTGCTAATTCTTCACGAGAAACGACCGTCATAAGTACACGCTTTTTCTCGCTTGAATAAGCGCCTTCGCCATCAAGTAACGTTATTCCACGTACAACAGTTGAAAGAAGCTGTTTTTTCATTTTTTCTGCTTCATTTGTTACAATCATAAGTGTAACTTTACGATGTTTTGTATGAACAGCATCAATTACTTTACCAGTTACATAAATTGAAAGTAAGCTTGTAAGTGCAACATCCCAGGTGAAGAAGAATCCTGCGATTATTACAACGACTGCATTTAAAATAATAAGGAATCCGCCAAGTTTAATGTCTCGCTTGCGGGATAAAAGCATACCGATAATATCAAATCCACCAGTGGATCCATTACAGTTAAAAACAAGACCAATACCAGCTCCGGCGATGACACCTCCGAAGATAGAAGATAACAATGGATCTGTTGCTACGACTTTTACTGGAACGTAGTATAATGCAACAGATAATACAACTACAGAGACAACTGTGTTAAAAATTACTTTTTTTCCAAGGCCTATGTACCCTAAAATAAGGATAGGTAAGTTTAATACAAAGTTAATAATACCTGTGTTTACAGGGGTTACAATCCCTAAAATAATAGCAATTCCGCCAATTCCACTACTTAAAATTTTGTGGGGGATAAGGAAAAGATTAAAGGCAACCGCAATAATAATAGAACCGATAATAACACCAAGGAATCTGACCATTTCTTTCCCGTCCTTCACTGAAAAATTCATATTATTTCAAGATTATATATGATATTGAAAGTTTTGGGTAAAAACAGTTTATTTTGGTAAATTAGATTAATCGAAAGAATTTGAGTATTTTATCATTTGAAAGGGGATACAGTTGTGAAGATAAAAACATATCAACAGAAAAGCCCGTTGAAGCAAGAATGTGAGGATTCTTATTTTTGTAATAAAGATAAAAAGATTTATGGTGTATGTGACGGTGCAACACCACTTGTCCCGTTTCGCGATGAAAATGGACATAATGGAGCATACATCGCTTCGCATTTATTTGCAAATTATTTTACTGCATTACGAGAGAATCATAGTTTACAATTTGCAGTTGCCAAAGCAAATGAAGCATTACAAAGCAAAATGTTAGAATATGAAGTAGACACGAGAAAAAAAGAGCATTTGTGGTGCACATGTATCGCGGCAGTTCAAATAGTTGGTGAGAAAATTGAATATGCGCAGCTTGGGGACTGTATGATTGTCGCAACTTTTCAAAATGGAACGATGCAAGTATTAACGAAAGACACAGTTGAAGGAATTAGTAAACGAGCAAAAAGGAAGAGGGAAGAAGATCGTAAGAAAGGTTTATCTGTGCCGGAAGAACCTGTTTTTCAAGATGTTCGAGAACAATTAAAGTACAATCGTTATCTTGCAAATATGCCAAATGGTTACTCAGTTGCAAATGGAATGAAAGAAGCGATACATTATTTACAACATGGTGAATTACATACAGATGAAGTGAGTGGAATTTTTATTTGTTCAGACGGGTTATTTCACCCAGATTGGTCATTAGAACAAACTGTTGCATATATAAGAAAGAATAGTATAAACGAATATGTAGCAATCATTGAAGAGCTAGAAGCGGAAAAGAGAATAAGGCCAGATGATAAAACGATTATTATGATTGATTTTTAAGAGGAGGCAGTTCAAATGGAAATTAAATATGTCAATCTAACATTTCAAGATGAATTAGTTCCTTTAGAAAAAGTAAATCAACTGATTATCCACCATACAGCTGAAGATGGATGGGACGTGTATAAAACGCATGAATTTCATCAAACTGTAAGAGGGTGGAGCGGGATTGGTTACAACTATTTTATCGAAAAGGACGGAACTGTAGTGGAAGGGCGAGGTTTACATATTGGAGCGCACGCGAAAGACCATAACCGCCATACAATTGGAATATGTATGACGGGAAATTTCGATAAATACGATCCAACTCCTGCACAAGTGAATGCATTATATTCTTTATGCAAAATGTTTATGAAGCAATTTGCTATAAAGAAAGAAAATATACTAGGTCATAGGGAGTTAGAAGGAGTTACAAAAAGCTGTCCTGGTAATCGTTTTTCTATGGTAGAGTTAAGGAAGATATTATCTTAAATATAGAGGAGTAACAACGATGATGAATATAAAAATACCAAATGATAAAAAAGAAGAACTTGTAGCGCAAATTCAGCAATTTTTCGTTGAAGAAGATTTAGATGAAATTGGACGTTTCCAAGCAGAGCGTTTAATAGAAGAAATGGTTAAATTAGTTGGACCATTTGCATACAATCAAGCAATTGGAGATGCAAGAAAGCTTGTAAGTGAGAAATTAACGAATATCGAAGAAGATTTATACGTGTTAGAGAAGAATGAAGGAAAATAAAAAAAGAGCCGATGGGCTCTTTTTTTATTTGATTGATAGCAAAAAAACATAGGGAAAACACGGAAAAGACATTGAAAATACACCTTTTATTTTTAGAATATTCTTAGTTTTAAAATACTTCAGAAAGGAAGATTGTAATGAGATTAACGCCAAGAGAAATTGATAAACTGCTAGTAGTTGTTGCGGCTGATTTAGCTTATCGACGAAAGGAGAGGGGGCTTAAGTTAAACTATCCAGAAAGTATCGCTATTATTACGTATGAAATTTTGGAAGGAGCAAGAGATGGTAAAAATGTAGCGGAATTAATGGAACTTGGAAAAACCATTTTAAGTGCTGAAGATGTTATGGATGGTATTGCAGACATGATATCAGATATTCAAGTTGAGGCAACTTTTCCTGATGGAACAAAATTAGTAACTATTCATCAGCCAATTCATTAAAGGAAGTGAATGTTATGATTCCAGGGCAATATATCCTTGCGAAAGAAGACATAGTATGTAATGGAAATAAAAAAGCAATGAAAGTCAAAGTGATAAATCAGGGAGATAGACCCATTCAAATTGGATCTCATTACCACTTTTATGAAGTGAATGAGGCGTTAAAATTCAATCGCAGTGTAGCAATTGGACAACATTTAAATATTCCAGCAGGTACAGCGGTAAGATTTGAGCCTGGAGATGAAAAAACGATTGAACTAGTTCCATATTCAGGGGAACAAGAAGTATATGGATTTAAAAATAAAGTGGATGGCGATATTCAATCTTACACAAAAAGAGGGAGATAGCATGAGTTTTAAGATGTCACGTAAACAATATGCTGATTTATATGGTCCAACTACAGGAGATTCTATTCGTTTAGCGGATACACAATTATTCGCACATGTTGATCGAAATGCCACTGTATATGGTGATGAAGCTGTCTTTGGTGGAGGAAAATCAATTAGGGATGGTATGGGACAAAATTCACAACTTACAAGAGAACAGGGGGTTGTGGATGTTGTTATTACGAATGCAATTATTATTGATTATACGGGAGTATATAAAGCGGATATTGGTATAAAAGATGGGAAGATTTCAGCAATTGGTAAGAGTGGTAATCCTTCAGTTATGGATAATATTGATATCATCATTGGAACATCAACGGAAGTAATTTCTGGTGAGCGGAAAATCGTTACAGCTGGAGGTATTGATACACATGTGCATTTCATATCCCCACAACAAATTGATACGGCATTGGCTTCAGGTATAACAACTTTAATTGGTGGGGGAACAGGACCGGCAGAAGGGACTAAGGCAACTACAATAACACCTGGATCTTGGAATTTAAGAAAAATGCTAGAAGCAGCAGAAGCTTTTCCTATAAATCTTGGATTTTTAGGGAAAGGAAATAGTTCAAGTTTACCTGCCCTGGAAGAACAAATATTTGCAGGGGCTATCGGATTGAAAATCCATGAAGATTGGGGAGCAACTTCGTCAGCAATTAATCACTCGTTACAGATTGCTGATAAATATGATATTCAAGTCGCTATTCATACGGATACGTTAAACGAATGTGGTTTTGTGGAAGAAACGATAAAAGCTATTGATAATCGTGTTATTCATACGTACCACACTGAAGGAGCTGGAGGTGGGCATGCACCAGATATTATAAAGATTGCTGCGCTGAATAATATTTTACCATCATCAACGAACCCGACCTTGCCATATACAGTGAATACGCTGGATGAACATTTAGATATGCTCATGGTATGTCATCATTTAAAAGCGAATATTCCAGAAGATGTAATGTTTGCAGATTCAAGGATTCGAAAAGAAACAATCGCGGCAGAGGATATTTTGCAAGATTTAGGGGTTTTCAGCATGATTAGCTCTGACTCACAGGCGATGGGAAGGGTTGGAGAGGTTATTATTCGCAATTGGCAAACCGCCGATAAAATGAAAAAGCAGATTGGTAGTTTAGAGGGAGATAAAGAATATAACGATAATAATAGAATTCAACGTTATATAGCTAAGTATACAATTAATCCAGCTATTACACATGGGATTTCAGAATACGTGGGCTCTATTGAAATAGGAAAGTATGCAGACCTTGTAATATGGGATCCACAATTTTTCGGTGTTAAGCCAGATATGGTTTTGAAAAACGGAATGGTAGTGATGGCATTAATGGGAGACGAGAATGCTTCAATTCCTACCCCACAACCATATTATGAAAAAAAGATGTTTGGTGCATATGGAAAAGCAGTACAGTCAAGTTCGATTACATTTGTATCGAAAGTAGCTTATGAGAATAATATTAAAGAAAAATTAGGTTTAAATAAAGTTGTATTACCTGTTAAAAATACGAGAGAGATTTCGAAGCAAGATATGAAGCTAAATAATGCAACACCAAAAATTGAAGTAGATCCGCAGACATATGAAGTTAAAGTTGATGGACAAGTAATCACGTGTGAAGCAGTAGATGTACTACCTATGGCTCAAAGATATTTTTTATTTTGATATAACGGGGGAGATAAAATGATTATTGAAAAAATTAATAACAACGTATGCAATATGAATGATTTCTCAAACACAAAAAAGCATCTTGATAAGATATTAATTTCTAGTGAGCTTTTACTGAAGAGAGTTCAGAAATTATATTCAGAATCTGGTTTTGAAATTGGGGTGTCTTTAGATAGTGGAGAAACATTGAAGAACGGTGATATTTTATATGAAGATGAAAATCGAATTGTGTATATTGAAGTATTACCAGAAGAGGTAATTGTAATTACTCCAAAATCAATAAAAGAAATGGGGATTATTGCTCATAACTTAGGGAATAGACATTTACCAGCACAATTCGATGAAGGGTGCATGATTTTGGCGAACGACTACTTAGTAGAAGATTTACTTAAAAAGGAAGGTGTTCCTTATCAAAAAGAAAATAGAGTATTACCAAAACCGTTCAAGCATGCTTCGCACAAACATATTTAACCTACTTAACCTACTCCAAATTAGTGATTCGAACTTCCCAACAGGAAGTTTTAGTCACTCTTTTGGATTAGAAACATTTATTCAAGAGGGACAAGTTACAAATAAAGACGGGTTTTTCAAATGGGTTAATCGATATGTAAAAGTCCAATTAACATACACGGACGGCTTAATTTGCAAATATACTTACGAAGCCATTAAGAATAATGAGGGAGAACAAATTACATTTTTAGATGATTTAATAACAGCACAAACATTGCCTTTTGAATGTAGAAAAGCAAATAGAATGATTAGTAAAAGTACTTCTAAATTATTGTGTGAATTGTTCTCGTTTGTAAATTTAAATATATATAAAGAAAATATTATGGGTAATAAATTACAAGGTCATCCGAGTATTGTATACGGAATATTAGGGGCGGAATTGAAAATGACAATAGAAGAAACGCTCTTAGTTTTCTTATACTCAAGTGTTGGAAGTATAATTCAAAACGGTGTGAGAGCCATTCCTCTTGGACAAACAGATGGTCAAAAACTATTACAAGAATGCCATGAATTAATCTGCGAATCTATTGATAGAATTCAAATACTTTCATTAGAAGATTTTGGATTGAATGATCCTGAATTCGAAATAAATCAAATGCAACATGAAGATGTAAATGTAAGGGTCTTCATGTCATAGGGAGGAAGAATAAAATGATAAAGCCTATTAAAATTGGTATTGGTGGCCCCGTAGGTGCTGGGAAAACCATGTTAGTTGAAAAGTTAACAAAACATCTAAATACAGATTATGAAATTGCAGCAATTACAAACGATATTTATACGAAAGAAGATGCAAAGATTTTATTGAAAACAGGTGTTTTATCAGAAGATAGAATTATTGGTGTAGAGACAGGGGGGTGCCCGCATACAGCAATTCGAGAGGACGCTTCTATGAATTTTGAAGCAATTGAAGAACTCATGATTAGACATAATAATTTAGATATTATTTTTATTGAAAGCGGGGGTGATAATTTAGCTGCCACATTTAGTCCGGAGCTAGTGGATTTTTCAATTTATATTATTGATGTGGCACAGGGAGAAAAGATTCCGCGTAAAGGTGGACAAGGAATGATCAAATCTGATGTATTTGTAATTAATAAAACGGATTTGGCACCTTATGTAGGAGCTAATCTTGGAGTTATGGAGCAGGATACGAAAAATTACCGACATAATAAACCATACTTTTTTACAAATTTGAAGGATGAGGAAGGTTTACAAGAATTAATAAATTGGATGAGACAGAACATTATGTTAGAAGGACTGAAAAAATGAAATCCCCTACAGGTGTCTTAAACATTGATATGATGGAAAAGAGACATAAAACCGTACCTATTAAGGTTTATCATAAAGATGCCTTAAAAGTAACGCAGCCAATATATTTGGATGAGTATGGTAGAGCATATTACTATATTATGAATTCTGGTGGAGGCTATTTAAAAGGAGATTTCTATTCTATAAATATAAATGTTGGTAAAGATGCGAAAACATATATAACAAGCCAATCAGCAACGAAAGTTTACAAGACTCCAAATAGTTATGCTTTGCAAGAATTGAATTTTTATATTGGTGAGAATGCTGTTATGGAGTATTTACCAGACCCGTTAATTATGTACAAGGATGCAGCATATAAGCAAAAAACAAATATATATATGCAAAATAATTCTACATTGATTTTATGCGATTCAGTTACGCCTGGTTGGTCGCCAAATATGGAGAAGTTCACATACCAATATTTTAATTCGTTAACAAAAATATATATGGAAAATAAACTTGTAGTATACGATCATTTATTGCTAAACCCTTTCAAAGAGTCGTTAGATCAAATGGGAATATTAAATCAATATTCCCATTATGGTACTTTCATAGTTATTAATGAGAACATTACAAATGATTTAATTGCAACATTGAAAACATCACTTTCTAACACTAACAATATGAAAATTGGAATATCTTCTACACCATGTAAAGGCTTTGTCATTCGCATACTTAGTCATAATACTGAGGATATGGAGTCTATATTTTTTCAGTGTCATCGTTTTGTTAGAGAGAATTGTCTACATGAAGAATTAACATCCTATCGAAAATATTAAGTAGGAGAAGGGGATACTATGACTAATGTGGGATTATTGTTTGTCGGTGCAGTTCTATTTATGAATTCACTAGCAGCTTTTAAACTTATTGATAGCAAAAGTGTAGGATACTTTAATTTATTTGTAGGGGCATTACAAACTTTGACACCATTATATTTATTATTTACAGGAAGTCAATCCGATGAGTGGACTATCCTATCTAATGGAACTATTTTTTTATTTGGTTTTACTTATTTATATGTTGGTCTTACGAATATATTAAAACTTGATTCTTCAGGTGTAGGTTACTATTCTCTTTGGGTTGCTATCATTGCAACGGTTATGGGAATTGTGAATCAATTACATGAGAGTGGTAGTTTGCAAAGTACAATAATTTGGTTCTTTTGGGCATTCCTTTGGTTTTTATTTTTCCTACAAGATGGATTGAAAAAGAAGATTCATATTTATGTAGGTATTGTTTGCTTCATTGAATCTTGGATTACTGCAACAGTACCAGCTCTGTTAACACTTACAAATCATACCGACGTGTTAAATAATTTTGTAATTATTTTAGCGACTATTATAACGATTTTAGTTTTTATTATGGCACTTTTCTTTTTCAAGAGTATTCAATTTAAAGTAGAAAGGGTTAGTAACTATGTGGAAAAGTGAACTGAAAAAGGCAACCGAATTTTTTGTTATTATTATATTTCTTCATGTGCTTGGAATTTTATTATTATTACCGGCGCTATATAAAGGTAATAGCATAATCGGAATGGCTATTATTGCATATTCTTTAGGGTTGCGTCATGCGTTTGATAGTGATCATATTGTCGCAATTGATAATACTGTTCGGAAATTAATTGAAAAAGGTAAAAACTCACAGGGGGTGGGATTTTACTTCTCATTAGGACACTCTACGGTAGTATTTGCGATGATTGTATTAATTGCTTTAATTGGAAAAACGGCAAAACATGGAATGGAGAGCTTTTCAACTATAGGCGGTATTATCGGTACAATCGTTTCTAGTACATTCCTTATCATTATTGGTCTTACCAATCTGTTGTACCTTATTAAAGTGTTGAGAAGCCACGAGGACAAACAGCCAGAAAATTTAGGGTTTATATATCGTTTCACACAGCGCTTATTTACGTTTATTGATAGTCAGAAGCAATTGTATATAATCGGTTTTTTATTTGGACTTGGTTTTGATACAGCGAGTGAAATTGGATTAATTGCTCTTTCTACAGTAACTGCAACAAGTCAATCTATTCCACTTGTAAGTATATTTGCTTTCCCCGTTTTGTTTGCTGCCGGAATGTCATTGATGGATACATTAGATAGTACATTCATGAATACGAATTATAAGTGGGCAATGGAAAATAGTCGAATAAGAAATTCATATAATGTATTAATTACCTCAATATCTGTTATTACGGCTTTTTTAATAGGGGGATATCAACTATTATCTTTGCTTATTGAAAGCTATAATTTACAGGGCCCGTTTTGGAATCTCATACAAGTAGTTAATTTTGATTATCTGGGTATATGTCTTGTTGCATTCTTTATTATTTCTCTTATTGTTTTTGTTGTATGGAATAGAAATGCCTTTAAAGAACCGCTTACAAAGAGCATAGAGAAATAAAAATATATCATATGTCGTTTGGTTCATTATGTATATAAAGTAAAATAAAAAACACGTTAGATGAAAATTCATCCAACGTGTTTTTTATTATTTATGTTCCTTATATTCATGTACTTTTTCTTTCACATTACCAACTGTATCTTTAGCAGTGCCTTTCACCTTATCCCATTTTCCTTCAGCTTGTAATTTCTTATTGTCAGTTACTTTCCCAACAGCTTCTTTTACTTCGCCTTTTACCTTATCAATGGCACCTTCTACTTTTTCTTTTAAACCGTGTTCATGCTTAGTCATACATTTCTCCTCCTTGTAGTTTGATTAGAATTCTCTTTTCATAGTGCAAGTTGAATGATGTACCTAGTAATAGCGTAACAAATCTAGTTGGAATATTCAAATGATTAATAGGATAGAAAAGGAATTGTCATAAAATGTTTAAAAATGTAACGGAAGGAGAAATAAGGTAAATTATAATATGTCTCTTGCGGTCCATATTGATTTTGTATAAGCAATTTTCATGTGGGCACGTTCCATGTTATTTTGACTGCCGCTACCGAACCTTGCTTGTCCAACTATTAAAGTACAATTGGATTCAATAGCTGTCTTAATTCGCTTTTGAATTAATGCAGTATGACAGCCTTTACGCTGAAATTCTGGCAAAGTAGCAGAAGCAGCTAATGATGCGACACCCTTATTTATATACAGGACACCAATACCAGCAGGGATATTTTGAACTTCAGCTATGAAAAAATGCCATCCTGGTTCATTGTAAAGAATTTCATTATTTTGGCGCACGCTATCTTTTGTAAAGGATGGCATATTAAATCCACATACATAAATGTCTGCAAAAATATCAAACTCATTTTCTTTTAGTTTTCGTATTGTAATATTAGAAGGAAGAAGTGATGAACCCTCTCTCGGTATACTATACAAAGCGGTATGGAAGCTAGATTGATAAAACCCTTTTTGAGATAAGTATTGAAATAATTCAGTTGTACCTTGTGCTGGGGTAATTTCAAAACGACAAGGGATTTGTAGTGATTCATAATAAGAAATGATTGCATCAATCGCATCTGCATTTGTAATACCTTTTACCGTATTAAAAGCAGGACCAGCAATTATTTTTGATGAAAAGGCAGTGGCGCTACCGAATTTTTTCATTTGTACTTGCATGGGGTTTCCGCTTATTGTTTGTAGTCTCTCTAATCTAGAAGAGAGCATATCAATTTCTGCATTTTCAATTTCTGTTGCTATATCGAGTGTTATAACAGTAGTCATAAAATTCCTCCGTTAATAAATATATTTCATAGTACATATACGATTTTTGTTTTGAGATTCCTGTTGAAATGTGAGAGAATAAGAGGTTTTTTGGAAGGGAAATGGAAGTGAGCTGTCGAAGGGAGTGGAAACAGATTAAAGGTGGTGCTCTCATGAAACAAAAAACCGTGCAGACATGCTCTAATTGTGGTTCTCAAAACATAGGAGAAGGTGAGTTTGTCGGATATGCACAAATACGGAAAAAGGAAACGATGTTCACATCTTCACCGGTGGATGCTTATATTTGTACAGATTGCGGGAATATCCTTTTATTAAAAGTACGACATTATGAAAAGTTTAAGCAGAAGCCGTTATAATTATTGAGAAATGGTCATATCCAACGTTGTATACGAAACGACTTATGTTAAGGAAAATGAATATGAGTGATAGTTTACATATATATGAGTATGCTACAGATAAAGAGATGACAACTTTTACTGTATGGGATGCTCATCGATCGTTATGTGACACATATAACTATGTAGAAGAAATTGTGGGGCAATATAATGAAGGGCAAGTAGCACCTCTTGGAATTGTATTAAAAGAGGAGAAGAAACTTATAGGCACGTGTGGATTTATAAAATATGATTTGGTCACACATACAGCAGAAATTGCATACGCCTTATCTCGAAAATATTGGGGAAGAGGATTAGCTACGGAGGCTGCATTAGCTTTTTTCTACTATGGTTTTCATGAGTTGCATCTTAATAGTATTGAAGCGGGATGTGATTCAGAAAATGAAGCATCTGAAAAATTAATGAAACGTTTGAATATGGAGTACGAGTGCACGATTCAAAAGGATATGTTCATTAAAGGTAAGTATCGTGACACGAAAAGATATTGTATATCTCGAGAAAGATATATGGATAAATGAAATATTTCATTTAAAAAACTCCTTTAAATGAATAAAGGAGTTTTTTTATTTTTTATAACAATAATTACCTTTAATTGTTATAATTGGTTGTTAAGGGGTCTTGGTTTATTAACGCCATAATCATAGAAGGAAAATAGCTAAATCGTCTATAAAACCACTAAATAACACAATCGCAACCGTAAGTTGACAAAGTGCAACCCCGGGAAGATAGAGATAAGGGCAATGTCTACATACAATTTAGGTAAGAAAACAAAGGGGGGCACACATATGGGATTTGGTGAAAAGCTTTTTAAATTAAGAAAGGAAAAGGGCTTTTCTCAAGAAGCATTAGCTGAAAAATTAAACACAACAAGGCAAGCGGTTAGTAAATGGGAAAACGGTCAAGGTTTTCCTGAGACTGAAAAGTTAATAATGATTGGAAATGCTTTTGAAGTATCACTCGACTATTTATTAAAAGAAACTGCAGAGCAAAGTAATGAAAATGTGGATGGCTATTACGTAAGTCAGGAAATGGCAGAAGGGTATATAGTGTACGGACAAAAGATTTCAAAATATATAGCGTTAGGGTTTAGTTTGCTTATTTTGTCTACAATACCGTATCTATTATTTAAAGAAAATGCAACAATGTCGACATTTCTTGTCATTATCATTGCTGTTCTTGGAATTGGAGCAATGATGGCACCTGTAACGATAGAAGAGAGTCGATACAATGTATTGAAAAAGGAAGAACTACTATTTGATCAAAACTTTCTAAAAGAATTGACAAAAAGATATGTGATTATTAAGAAGAAGTATGCTGCGGTAATGATCGTTGGATTTTGTTTTATAGCAGCAGGCGCGATCCCGTTTTTGTTTGAGAAAAAGCATATCACTTCAGGGGAATTAGTTCAGTATTATCCGTACTGTGTTGTACTTATTGCTATCGGAGTTTATCTTTTTGTTCGTGTGTTAGGAGTATGGGAGATATATCGAATTTTAGTAGAAAATAAGGAATACAGTAATCGTTTTATTTTTAAACTGAAAAAGAAAGTAAGAAAAAGGTAGATAGTTTATAAAAGATAAAAAACATGTTTCGAATCAATGTATTCAAAACATGTTTTTTATCTTTCTGAATTATTTCCAAAGAAATAATTCAGAAAAAACAGAAAAATGTCGTAACCATTTGCGGAATTCTGTTATAATAAACGAAAAATGAAAACGCTTTAAAGGGGGATATAACCAATATGATGATGAATGTACCGCTAACAATTAGTTCTATGATGGAAAGAGCAGAGAAACTGTTTTCGAAGAAAGAAATTGTTTCACGGACACATGATACAGTTACAACGTTAACGTATAAGCAGTTAGGGGAAAGGACGAGAAGACTTTCCAGTGCGTTGAAAAAGCTTGGAATTAAAGAAGGTGAACGTGTAGGAACGTTAGCGTGGAACCATCATCGACATGTAGAAGCGTATTTTGCTATTCCAGGTATTGCTTCTGTTTTGCACACGATTAATATTCGTTTATCTCCTCAACATATTTCATACATTATTCAGCACGCAGAAGACCGAATTCTACTTATAGATGAAGATCTCGTACCGCTCGTTGAAAATATTCAATCACAATTATCAACTGTACAAGCTTACATTATTATGACTGATAAAGATGAACTTCCAAATACTATGCTGGAGCCTGTATATCATTATGAAAAGCTATTAGAAGAAGGCGATCCCAATTTCCAATTTGTAAAAGATATTGATGAAAATACACCTGCTGGTATGTGTTATACGTCAGCGACTACAGGAAACCCAAAAGGTGTTGTATATACGCATCGCAGTACTGTATTGCATTGTATGGCACTCGGTTTAGCTGATACAGCTGCTTTATCGGAAAGTGACGCAGCAATGGCAATCGTCCCGATGTTTCATGTGAACGCTTGGGGACTTCCTTTTGCGGCTACTTGGTTTGGATCAAAACAAGTTCTTCCTGGACCGATGTTTACCCCGAAAATTTTATTAGAGATGATTCAATCAGAAAAAGTGACGTTAGCTGCGGGTGTGCCGACAATTTGGCTCGGCGTATTACAAGAGTTAGAAAATAATAGTTACGATTTATCTAGTATGACGAGAATACTATGCGGAGGTGCAGCGGCGCCGAAAAGTGTTATTAAAGCATTTGAACAGAAACATAATGTTCCGTTCATACATGCATATGGTATGACTGAAACGAGTCCACTCGTAACACTTGCACGTTTAAAAAGTTATGAAACGGAATTATCGTATGAAAAGCAACTAGAAATTCGCTCCAAACAAGGATATCTTGTACCTGGTGTCGAGATGAAAGTAGTCGGTACAAATGGTGAAGTGAAGTGGGATGGTACTGAGATGGGAGAATTATGTTTACGAGCACCTTGGATCGCTGAAAGCTATTATAACGATGATCGTACTGTTGAAGGTTTTCGCGATGGATGGTTATATACTGGTGATGTTGTCACAGTGGATGAGGAAGGTTGCGTGAAGATTGTTGACCGTACGAAGGATGTTATTAAAAGCGGGGGAGAATGGATTTCTTCGGTCGATCTTGAAAATGCTTTAATGGCACATGATGCTATATTTGAAGCGGCTGTCGTTGCAGTTCCTCACCCTCAGTGGCAAGAGCGACCAATTGCCTGCGTCGTTCAAAAGAAAAATAGTACGGTTACAAAAGAAGAAATATATGAGTTTTTAAAACCACAGTTTGCGAAGTGGTGGTTGCCAGACGATATTGTCTTTATGGAAGAAATACCGAAAACATCTGTTGGGAAGTTTTTAAAACAGGCGCTTCGGAAAGAACTGGAGCATTTGCATAGAGAGAAATAAGTGAATTCTTATTTGTAAACTTAAATGAAATAAAAGTTGACAAAAGAAGGGTGGAAAGATAATATAATTTTCGTGATATGTTATCTAAAACCACTTTTAAGTTTACAAACGGGAGAAGAAAATATGCATACAAAAAAATTAGTTTTCGTCGCTTTATTTAGTTCTATTATGGGAGTGTTAGGGTTAATACCTCCGATTGCTCTTTCTATTACACCAGTTCCGATTACATTGCAATCACTCGGTGTTATGCTTGCGGGTGGGTTGTTAGGGTCACGCCTTGGTGCATTAAGTCAGCTTATTTTCTTACTTATTGTAGGAGTTGGAGCACCATTACTTGCTGGTGGACGCGGTGGCCTTGGTGTATTTGTTGGGCCAAGTGCAGGATATTTACTTGGTTACATCATTGGAGCGTTTGTTATTGGTTATTTAATTGAGCGTTTACGTGAAGTTTCTATTATAAAAGTATTATGTATTAATATAATTGGTGGTATTTTCGTAGTTTATGTATTTGGTATTACTGTACAAGCGTTTTTAATGGATGTTTCTGTATGGGAGACAATGAAAGTGAGTGCTGTGTTTTTACCAGGGGATTGTATAAAAGCAATTATTGCGGCAGTACTCGTAACA
Organism: Bacillus sp. GMa5/1; assembly: GCF_050172015.1. NCBI lineage: Bacteria > Bacillati > Bacillota > Bacilli > Caryophanales > Bacillaceae > Bacillus > Bacillus sp. GMa5/1. The sequence goes on from NZ_JBNLYC010000020.1 coordinate 18,743, forward strand.
AAATTACATCGTTCATTGAAACATATTATTACGCCCGCTTTAAAGAATGGAAAATATACAAATGCGGGATGATAAAGGGAAGAAACACGTTAATTCCGTGTTTCTTTTTATTATTTTTGTAAAGAAAGGACGTCTCATATGGGTATTACAAAAGAATACAAAAAGCATGCCTCTTTACAACCAAATAAAATAGCGATAAAGGAAAATGATAGAGTTTTAACATATAAAGAGTGGTTCGAATCAGTTTGTAAAGTAGCAAACTGGTTGCATGCAACAGAATCAAAAAATAAAACAATAGCAATCCTATTAGAAAATCATATAGAGTTTTTACAACTATTTGCTGGTGCCGCTATGGGCGGGTGGGTTTGTGTTCCGTTAGATATAAATTGGAAACAAGATGAGTTCAGAGAAAGAATTGAAATCAGTAATCCGGATATGATTGTGACAGAACGATATAAGGTAAATGATTTACCGCATGAAGAAGGAAGAGTAATTGAAATTGATGAGTGGAAAAGAATGATGGAGAAATATCTTCCTACACATTCCACTGTAGAAAGTTTACGAAATGCTCCCTTTTATATGGGATTTACATCAGGATCAACTGGAAAAGCAAAAGCATTTTTACGTGCACAGCAATCGTGGATTCATAGTTTTGATTGTAATGTACATGACTTTCATATGAAAATGGAGGATTCAATTTTAATAGCTGGGACGCTCGTTCATTCTCTTTTCTTATACGGGGCAATAAGTGCATTATATGTAGGACAAACGGTGCACATTATGAGAAAGTTCATTCCGAATCAAGTATTAGATAAGTTAGAAACTGAAAATATATCGGTTATGTATACAGTTCCGACAATGCTTGAATCTTTATATAAAGAAAATAGATTAATAGAAAATAAAATGAAAATTATTTCATCAGGAGCGAAATGGGAAGCTGAAGCGAAAGAAAAAATAAAGAATATATTTCCTTATGCGAAAAGATATGAATTTTATGGTGCATCAGAGTTAAGTTTTGTAACAGCACTAGTCGATGCAGAAAGCGAAAGAAGGCCAAATTCAGTAGGAAAACCTTGTCACAATGTGCAAGTTCGAATATGTAATGAAGCAGGCGAAGAAGTACAAAAAGGCGAGATAGGAACTGTTTATGTGAAAAGTGATCAGTTTTTTATGGGATACATAATAGATGGGGGTTTAACACGGGAGTTGAATGCAGATGGCTGGATGACAGTGCGAGATGTAGGCTATGAAGATGAAGAAGGCTTTATATATATTGTTGGTAGAGAGAAGAATATGATTTTATTTGGAGGAATCAATATTTATCCAGAAGAAATAGAAAGTGTATTACATGAACACCCAGCTGTTGATGAAATAGTTGTAATTGGTGTGAAAGATAGTTACTGGGGTGAAAAGCCCGTCGCGATCGTAAAAGGAAGTGCTACGAAACAACAATTAAAGAGTTTTTGCTTACAACGATTATCCTCGTTTAAAATACCGAAAGAATGGCATTTTGTAGATGGAATACCTTATACAAATAGTGGGAAAATCGCTCGTATGGAAGCAAAAAGTATGATTGAAAACCGGGAGAAAACATATGAATAAGGCAGTTATTGTAGAGGCGAAAAGAACACCTATCGGTAAGAAGGATGGGATATTAAAAGAGTATGAAGTTCAGCAATTAGCAACGCCGCTTCTTACGTTTTTAAGTAAAGGAATTAAGAGAGAGATAGACGATGTTATATTAGGAAATGTTGTTGGGCCAGGAGGGAATGTTGCAAGATTATCTGCTTTAGAGGCAGGACTTGGCTATCATATTCCTGGTGTAACGATTGATCGGCAATGTGGTGCTGGTTTAGAAGCAATTCGAACTGCGTGTCATCTCATTCAAGGCGGGGCAGGTAATTGCTATATCGCCGGAGGAGTAGAGAGTACAAGTACGTCACCTTTTCAAAAAAGAGCAAGATTTTCACCTGAAACAATTGGTGATCCTGACATGGGAGTAGCTGCTGAATATGTTGCGGAGCGTTATAACATAACGAGAGAAATGCAAGACGAGTACGCTTGTCTTAGTTATAAACGGACACTGCAAGCGTTAGAAAAAGGATATATACATGATGAAATATTTTCTTTTAATGGATTATTAGATGAATCTATAAAGCCAGAAATGAATTATGAACGAATCATTAAAAGAACAAAGCCCGCATTTTTACAAAATGGAACAGTGACGGCAGGTAATTCATGTGGTGTAAATGATGGGGCATGTGCTGTTCTTGTAATGGAAGAGGGACAAGCCCTAAAGTTCGGTTATAAACCTGTCCTTCGTTTCGTTCGTAGTACTGTAGTGGGAGTGGATCCCAATCTTCCAGGGACTGGTCCGATATTTGCGGTGAACAGATTATTAAACGAAATGAATGTAAAAGTAGAGGACATCGATTATTTTGAAATAAATGAAGCATTCGCCTCAAAAGTTGTTGCTTGCGCAAAAGAGTTACAAATTCCGTATGAAAAATTAAATGTAAATGGTGGGGCAATTGCGCTCGGTCATCCGTACGGTGCATCTGGGGCTATGCTTGTAACACGTTTGTTTTATCAGGCTCAAAGAGAGTCTATGAAATATGGAATTGCTACATTAGGAATTGGAGGCGGGATAGGGATTGCGCTATTATTTGAGAAAGTAGAAGACTAGTGAGGTAACTAGTTTTCTACTTTTTGAGGAACATAAACATTGCTGCCAGGCTTCGCTTTCATTTCGTTCCAAGCAGCAATCGCATCAGCTTTTGCTTTTCCTTTATTATTTGGATCTTCGAAAAAGTCCCGAGTAAAGCGATTGTATTCAAATTGCGCGCTGATCGTTGTTTTATAAGTAGGATCTTTTTTTCGTTCGTTTTCTTCATACCAAAATGTTATCGCGTCTTCATATGTTTTTCCAACATTCTCTTTAAAAAACTTTTGAAGAGCTACTGTAAAGCGGAAGTTTGTTCCGATTTTTTCTTTGAAAAAAGCACGAACATCTTCGCTACAGCGGTGATTTTTAGTAATAATCGTTTGAAGAGAAAGGTCTTTATAAGAGAGGGGAGCTTTGCTCACTTTTTGCACAGAGCTGTTTTTTAAGACTTTCCCCGTAGTTAAATAATGTGAGATACGCTCGGTTATTTCGGTCTTAGAGCCACTAGCTGGCAAACCATGCTCGCGACAAAATGTTTGCAGTTCTGCTTTTAACCAATAATAGTTTTGAAAATCTTCAAGTGATATAGATTTTGTTAAAGGTGGACGCATGAATATAACAACTTCTTTCTTCCATAATTTTCTTTAATTATAAAACGTATGTTCTCTTTGTGGAAGGATTAATTTGTAAATATAACAGGAAGAGGAGATTACATATGGAAAATGTAATGCAAGTTCGTGTTACGGGAATTTTAATTGAAGATGAAAAAGTATTGCTAGTAAAGCAAAAAGTGGCTAATCGCGATTGGTCTTTACCTGGAGGAAGGGTAGAGAATGGTGAAACGTTAGAAGAAGCGATGATTCGAGAAATGAGAGAAGAAACGGGATTAGAAGTTAAAATTAAGAAGCTACTCTATGTTTGTGATAAACCAGATGCTAGTCCATCTTTGTTACATATTACGTTTCTGCTTGAAAGGATTGAAGGTGAAATTACACTACCTTCTAACGAGTTCGATCATAATCCGATTCATGATGTGCAAATGGTACCGATTAACGAATTAAGTTATTATGGTTTTTCGGAAACTTTTATCAATCTTATAAGTGGCGGTTTTGCAAATGCAGGAAGTTATCAAGGGTTGAAACAACATATAGGCCTGTAAATATAGTTGAAGGATAGCCGTTAGCTATCCTTCATAAACATGTTTTACACTGCTGACTGTAAAGAAGAGACAAGCTGATTTAAAAACTCGTCCCCGTTCATCACCGCTTTTCCGCCGCCGCGTGCACTCTTTTTATTTCCGCCACCTTTTCCTTCAATTGCAGGAAGAGCATCTTTTAAAAGAGCATTCATATCGAGCGTTACTGTTTTTCCGCAAGCGAGAATACATTGTAGTTTGTCATCATTTTCGATGACGAAATACGTAATTGCATGCTCTTGTTGTTCTGTAATGATAGCTGATAGTTTTGCAATTTCTTGCATAGAACGATCTGTAAATGCTTTAGAAATAAGTAACCCAGCATGTATTTCGGTGGGCTGTTGCAGTAATTCATTTGCCTCTGCAAATAATAATTTTTCATTCATTGTTTGTATTGTTTTTTCGTTTTCCTTTTGAGAGGTAAGAAGCTGTGCTACTTTTGCTGGGATATCAGTTTCGCTACTGTTTAATTGTTTGGAAACATCTTTCATAATTTGTTGCTGTTGCCCCATTAATTTAAGTGTACGCCAACCAGCGATAAAGGTTAAGCGTATACCACCTTTATTGCGCTCCCATCCTAGTACTTGAATAGGACCAACTTCACCAGTGCATTTCGGATGGGTTCCACCACAGCCATTGTAGTCGTAATTTTCGATAATAACAACACGTATATTCTCTGTCATAGTTGGTTCTTTACGAAGAGGTAATGTTTTTGCTTCTTCTAAGTTCATCCACTCTATATGGATTGGGTGGTTTTCAAAAACGATTTTATTGGCAATTTGTACTGCCTTTTCAACCGTTTCTGCATGCAGATTTTCTGTTTCTAAATCAATTGTTATCGTTTCTTTTCCAAGATGGAATCCAATCGTAGGTATGTTGAAATAGTCCCAAAAAACAGCAGATAAAATGTGCTGAGCTGCATGTTGCTGCATATGATCAAACCGGCGCTCCCAATTGATTTTACCTTCTACGTCTTCTGTGTGTAATTGTTCTTCAATGAAGTGGCGGATTTCTTCGTCGACTTCTTCAACATCAAGTACAGCAATACCATTTAAAGTTCCAGTGTCATGTGGTTGTCCGCCACCAGTCGGATAAAATGCGGTTTCGTTTAAAACAACGTATAAGTTACCGTCTTTATCATAATCTTGCTTTATAATTTTAGTAGTAAATTCTTGCTTATAAGCGTCAGTGTAATATAATTTGTGCTCCAATTTTCTTTCTCCTCTCGCATTAACTAGTTTCATTGTAAAGCAATTGAAATTAGTTTCCTAATATTTCAGAAGAAAGAAACTATTTTTAGAATTTTCTTGCTATAATAAGAAGAAAATGCGGGGGTGGAATAAATATGTTATATGAAAATGGCGTAGATAAACTGCTTAGTTTAAGCAAAAATATTTCTGAATTGTATCGAGAATTAAATGAAGTGACCCGGATTTTAACGGATTGTAATCGAGAAAGTGTGAAGTTTGATCGGTTATATGTAAAAGAGTTACTTTGGAAGAAAGAAGATGTAATAGAGAAATATGACCAGCTACTTGTACAACTTTGTATTAACGAATGCTTTGATCTAAAAAGTGTCATTACAGGCGAATATAAGTATACATATGAAGAAGTGGAGAACATCGTTTTACAATTTAATGAGAAGTATAATGTTGCAATATTAATTAAAGATGTTTGTAAAGAATTACAGTTTACATATGGCATAGATATGGATATAACGAGAACAGCGCGGGTATCAACAGCGCAAGTATAAAAAGGGAAAAGAAAGCAGATCCTTTGCTTTCTTTTTTTATGTAAGAACAGGGAGAGTAGGTTTTTAAGATGAAGGGGAAGTTGCAAAATATTCATCCGTTAGGAATGACAATTATAATAGGGACTTTATTTGCGAGGTTCGCCACGTCAATGAGTATTCCTTTTTTAGCAATTTATTTAACGACTGTGAAAGGTGTATCAGCTGGAATGACAGGTGCTATTATCGGAACGAGTGCACTTGTTGGAGTGTTTGCTAGTTTTATCGGAGGGAATTTATCAGATCGATTCGGTCGAAATATGATTATAATATGGTCCATGATCGTTTGGGTCTTTGTATTCATTGGTTTTTCACTTGCAGATCATGTTTTAAGTTTCTTTTTATTAAATGCTTTGAATGGATTATGTAGGTCATTTTTTGAGCCAACATCAAGAGCGTTATTATCAGATTTAACGAAACCTGAGTATCGTTTACTCGTATATAATTTGCGTTACGGTGCAATCAATGTTGGAGTAGCGATTGGCCCACTTGTCGGGTTACAGATTGGAAGCGCAAAATCAACAATTCCGTTTTTAGTAGCAGCTGGAGTATACATTTTATATACAGCTATATTAGCGTTCCAATTTAAGAAGTATCCGATTGAAAAAAAGAAAGTAAATACAGAAAAGCCTGTCACAATGTTAAAGGCAATTCGTATTTTGCGAAAGGATGTCGTATTTTTAGTTGCACTAGTTGGTATTATTTTGAGTAATTGTGGTTTTTCTCATTTAACGACAACAGTATCTCAATATTTTGCAAATGCACATATATTTCAGGATGGAGTGAAATTATTTTCATATATGCTAGCTTTAAATGCGATTGTTGTAGTCGTAATTCAATACCCTGTTATTCAAATTTGTAAAAAGTATACACCGTTAGTATCCATTATGGTGGGGGCTTTATTTGTGAGTGGGGGATTATTTGGCTTTGGAATAGTAGAATCCATGCTAGGTGCTGCCGTTTGTACAATTATTTTTACAATTGGAGAAGTCTTAATGTTTTCGATGACGGATGTATTTATTGATGATATTGCTGTTGCGTATCTAAAAGGAACATACTTCGGTGCGATGGGCTTTTCGGGAATTGGAGCAGTAATAGGTCCGTGGTTTGGAGGAGTACTTCTCGATTACTACGGGTACCAAAATGGGTTTGCAGTATTTTCAGCATTAGCTATATTCTCAACTGTGGCATTTCCTGTGCTTTTAGTTACAAAAGGTTTATTGAAAAAAAGATATGATAGAAATTCTAATATAGAAATGCATGCGAAATAACATAAGCCCCAGTACCAACTGGGGCTTATGTTTGTATTATATTAACTCTTAATTTGAAAAAAGAACTTTCTTTTCATGTTTATCAGCAACTTCATTTTTGGAAATATGAATGGCCAAAAAACCATTCTCTAAGCAGGCTAGCATCTTCTTATAAATAACATTAGCGGGTAAAGGGATAGTTCGCTGCAAAGAAATGTTTTTATGAAGTATGCAAATGGTTAGGCCTGTCTCCATCTTTTTAATGACTACATTTTGTTCATTGGCATTTGGTACATCTGTTTCCAAAATGTATTCTTGTTCAGTTTCGCAAAGGTCAATATGAATTTGATTTGGGAAACTAAAGTTACTACAAGAGTCAGAACAAAACTGATCCATCCATTCTTCGAAACCATCAACATGAAAAAGACAATCCTTCTTTTTCTTGCCCATGTAAGACACCCTCCGTAAAATCTCAATTCATACTATGTTATGCATGAATGAATTAGGGGTGAAGAATAAATGGGAAAATATAAACATTGTATGTGGAAAAGATAGCTAGTGTGCACTTTTTGTTTTACATATCATGATGCGCATGATGTTTTTGGCGTGAATGGTTACGGTTTTTTACTTTATGAGATCCGCTTAATGGTTCAGGTTGTCCTTTTTTTTCTTTCGCTTCACGATTGTTTTTTCCCATTGTATGTGACACCTCCTCTTCCTTTTTAGAATGAGAGAAGTTTGCAAATTTATACGAGAATGTTTTTAGAAAAAAAGGTAAAGATAATTGGGACTAACTATTACAGAAAGGGGATTATATAATGCCATATCATAAAGATAAACAACAAGCGTTTCAAGCAGCGCAGCAAGGCGTTACACAAGCAGAAAATGCATTTAACAACATTGTGAAAAATGATCCAAACTACGGTCATGATTTAAAAGAATTACGCCAAGAGGTTCAGGAAGCATATGAACAAATTCAAAATGCACTAGAGGTAGCTTCAGAAACACAACGTCCACAACTTGAGCAATATGAAAATAATCTCCAAAATATAATGCGAAATGTAGATCAATTAGAAAAGTAAATTAGGTTGTTGTGTATTTGACAACCTCTTACTTTAATGAACATTATGCGAACACAGAAAATTTTTCTATTCGTTTTTTCTTTATTATGCGCAGTACATATATTTCAAGTTGAAAAAGTGGAAGCGAAAATGTTGCTCAGAAAAGAGCTAGAACCAACTGGCTATGTAACGTGGGAAGTACCTAATAATGAAAAAATTATTGCCATTACATTTGATGATGGACCAGATCCAACGTATACACCACAAGTTTTACATTTATTACGTCAATATAAGGCTGAAGCGACATTTTTTATGATTGGATTTCGAGTTCAGCGCAATCCATATTTAGTGAAACAAGTGTTAAAAGAGGGACATGAGATTGGAAATCATACGATGAATCATTTATATGCAAATAGTTCATCAGATGAAAAATTAAAAAAAGATATTTTGGATGGAAAGAAATTTTTCGAAAAATGGGTGAAAGAACCGTTGCTATTCCGTCCTCCTGGTGGATATATTAACGATGCTGTATTTAAAACAGCAAAAGAAGCAGGTTATCAAACCGTTCTATGGTCGTGGCATCAAGACCCACGTGATTGGGCAAATCCAGGGGTGGAATCTATCGTAAATCATGTAGTGAAAAATGCTAAAAGTGGCGATATTGTATTGTTACATGATGGAGGAAATGATCGTAGTCAAACGGTAGCAGCACTAGCAAAAATTTTACCTGAGCTAAAAAAACAAGGCTATCGATTTGTAACGGTTTCAGAATTGTTACGTTATAAACATTAGAAAAAATCCCAAAAGGTGAATGTTCCTTTTGGGATTTTTCGTTACTGGTTCTTTTTGCGTTTCTTATTATTTTGTCTTTCTGCAGGAGTTAAGTTTTCATTTGCAAACTCTTCGTTATAACCAGTACCTTGTCCTTGTGTGGATGCTGCATTCATTCCTGAAATAGTATGATTTGCTTTTCTTTTACCCATTTTATTTCACCTCTATAACATTTTTTGTATGTTGAATGATGAGCAGTTCATAGTGTGTATGAACTATAAGTAAAGCGCTAATAGAGCACTTTACTTTATGGTAATAGTATTCATAAGGAGCATGAACACTATTCAAATTTAGAAACATAAAGAAAACTTATGATAATCTATAAGTTTCTTATTATTTACTTATTTAGAAAGTTGTAATAAGATATTATCGTAAGGTATTGAAAAGTTTGTCTACATTTTATATTCAGACAACTTAGTCACGTTTAACAGGGGGGAAACATAATGGTCAAACATAATCCATTTCAATCACGTGCAACTTTTGAAGTAGATGGAAAAACGTATCATTATTATGATTTGAAAGCGCTTGAAAATGCAGGGGTTGGCAACGTATCTCAATTACCATATTCCGTGAAAGTTTTACTTGAATCAGTACTTCGTCAAGTAGACGGACGTGTAATTACAGAAGAGCATGTTACAAATTTAGCGAAATGGGGAACGAAAGATGTGCAAGATATCGATGTTCCATTTAAACCATCTCGTGTAATTTTACAAGATTTCACTGGTGTACCAGCTGTTGTTGATTTGGCTTCGCTTCGTAAAGCAATGGCAGACATGGGTGGAGATCCTGATAAAATCAATCCAGAAATTACTGTAGACCTTGTAATTGATCACTCTGTACAGGTTGATAGAGCGGGTACGGCAGACGCGCTTGCATTCAACATGGACTTAGAGTTTAAACGTAATGAAGAACGTTATAAATTTTTAAGCTGGGCACAAAAATCATTTGATAACTATCGTGCAGTTCCACCAGCTACAGGTATTGTACACCAAGTAAACCTTGAATATTTAGCACCAGTTGTTCATGCTGTGAAAAATGCTGAAGGTGACTTAGTTGCATACCCAGATTCATTAGTTGGAACAGACTCACATACAACAATGATTAATGGTATCGGCGTTCTTGGATGGGGTGTTGGTGGTATTGAAGCAGAAGCAGGAATGCTTGGACAGCCTTCATACTTCCCAGTACCTGAAGTAATCGGTGTGAAATTAACAGGTACACTTCCAAGTGGTACTACAGCAACTGACGTTGCCTTAAAAGTAACGCAAGTATTACGTCAAAAAGGTGTAGTTGGTAAATTCGTTGAGTTCTTCGGTAATGGACTAAAGAGCATGCCTTTAGCTGACCGTGCAACAATTTCAAATATGGCACCAGAATACGGCGCAACTTGTGGATTCTTCCCAATCGATGATATTTCATTAGAATACTTACGTTTAACAGGTAGAGATGAAGAACAAATTCGCGTTGTTGAAGAATACTGTAAAGCGAACGGTTTATTCTATACAGCAGACAGTAAAGATCCAATCTACACTGATCTTGTAGAAATTGATTTAAATACAATCGAATCTAACCTTTCTGGACCGAAACGCCCACAAGATTTAATTCCACTTTCAGATATGAAAGATGCGTTCCACAAAGCTGTTTTAGCACCAGTTGGAACACAAGGACTTGGATTTAATGAGCAAGAGTTCGATAAAGAAGTGAAGGTTACATTAGAAGATAAAGAAGTAACGATGAAAACAGGTGCAATTGCAATCGCTGCAATTACAAGCTGTACAAATACATCAAACCCATACGTATTAATTGGAGCAGGTCTAGTTGCGAAGAAAGCAATTGAAAAAGGACTTGTAGTACCTGAGTATGTAAAAACATCATTAGCACCAGGATCTAAAGTTGTTACTGAGTACTTAGATAAGTCTGGTTTAACAACATATTTAGATCAATTAGGTTTCCAAACAGTTGGTTACGGTTGTACGACTTGTATCGGTAACTCTGGTCCATTAGCGCCAGAATTAGAAGAAGCAATCGCAGCAAACGACTTACTAGTAACATCTGTTTTATCTGGTAACCGTAACTTTGAAGGGCGTATCCACCCACTTGTAAAAGCAAACTACTTAGCATCACCACCACTAGTTGTGGCATATGCACTTGCAGGTACTGTTGATATTGACCTGAAAAATGATGAAATCGGTAAAGATGCAAATGGCAATGCTGTTTACTTCAACGATATTTGGCCATCAGCTAAAGAAATTGAAGATGTAGTTCAAAGTGTTGTTACATCTGAACTGTTCAAGAAAGAATATGCACAAGTATTTAACAGCAATGAGCGTTGGAATGAAATCCAAACTTCAAATGAAGCGTTATATACTTGGGATAATGATTCAACATACATTCAAAACCCACCATTCTTTGAAGGATTATCTAAAGAGCCAGGTGAAGTTGAAACATTATCAGGCCTACGCGTAGTTGGTAAATTTGGTGACTCTGTAACGACAGACCACATTTCACCAGCAGGTTCAATCGGTAAGCATACACCAGCTGGACGCTACTTATTAGAAAACGGCGTACAACCAGTTGACTTCAATTCTTACGGTTCTCGTCGTGGTAACCATGAAGTTATGATGCGTGGTACATTCGCGAACATCCGTATTAAAAACCAAATCGCACCAGGAACAGAAGGCGGATATACAACATATTGGCCAACAGGTGAAGTAACGTCTATCTATGATGCTGCTATGAAATATAAAGAAGATGGCACAGGCCTTCTAGTTGTTGCTGGTAAAGATTACGGTATGGGAAGTTCTCGTGACTGGGCTGCGAAAGGAACAAACTTACTAGGTATTAAAGCAGTAATTGCAGAAAGCTTTGAGCGTATTCACCGCAGTAACTTAGTGTTAATGGGTGTACTACCACTTCAATTTAAAGATGGCGAAAGTGCTGAAACGTTAGGTCTTGTTGGTAACGAGTCATTTGAAATTCAAATCGACAAAACAGTTAGACCACGCGATCTTGTGAAAGTAGTTGCAACTGATGCAGATGGCAATGAAAAACAATTTGAAGTAGTAGCTCGTTTCGATAGTGAAGTAGAAATTGACTACTACCGTCACGGTGGTATTCTGCAAATGGTTCTTCGTGAGAAAATTGAAGAGTCTAAAGTGTCGAACTAAATAATTGAAATGAATAATAAGGAAGCTAACAATAGTTAGCTTCCTTATTTTATGGAAAGGGATGAAACCATATGGTTTCATCCCTTTCTTTTTTATTACGAAAAATGGAGGAAACGTCATGAAAGAATATAAAAGAATTTTGTTACCGTTACAGAAAGAAAAAATATTAGTAATAGCAGCTGTATGTAGTGGGATAATTGCTGCCATTTTAAATTTATCCCGCCCAATTTTCATGGGATTAATTGTAGACAATCTTATTCAAAGGGGCTAAAAGGTGCGTATGTATATATAGCTTTGTTTGCGGGTAGTCACTTTTTAATGTGGGCGAACAATCTTTTATTTGATTATATAAGTTCAAAAGCGAGTCAACGTATATTACAAACGAAACGTATAGAATTATTGCGTCACTATTTCTCATTACCGTTTGAAGAGAGTGAGAAGATTAAGCAAGGAGAGTTAGAAACTTTGGTCGTGTCTGATATTCCGAACTGGGTCAGATTATATGGCTCTATATTAATAGAATATATACACGCTATTGCCCAATTTATTGGAGCTTTCATAGCACTACAACATATAGATATACAGTTTATATTGTGGGTAACTCCGTTTTTATTTTTAAGTACAATTGTTCCAATACTGATGGGAGAAAAGGTAAGAGATATTGCAAGCGTTTCTCAAAAAAATCACTCAAGTGTTGTAGAGATGGTGTCACAGTTTGTAAAGGGGATACAAGATTTGCGGAGTTTACAAAAAGAAAAATGGGCAATTCGCTTATTTAAAGAAGTAACGGCACAATCGTATAAATCAGAAGTAAAGAAGACGATGATGCAACATTGCATTGGAGTAGTTGGAACGGTGATTGAAACAGGAGCATATATTGTTGTTCTCATTATAGGTGCACAAAAAATAATGAGGGGAGAAATAGAAGTTGGTTCACTCATTGCAGTGTTAGCGACAATTGAGATGCTCTTTTTCCCTGTCTGTTATGTGGGCGATTTATTAATAATGACACAAGTTGCAGTCGCTTCGGCAAATAGAGCTTTTTGCTTTTTAAATAAACGAGCAGCAGATAGCAATGTAGAAAGAGCGATGGGGATCAGGATAACAAATGTTTCATTTCAGGAGAATGACGAAGAGAAATGCAGAATTCATAATATTGATTTGCAAATTCGTCCTGGTGAACTCGTTATGATTGTGGGAGAAAGCGGTGCAGGAAAAACAACGCTTTTAAAGTTAATAACGGGCTTGTATAAACCATCTAACGGTAGCATTGCTTTTATGGTAATGAAGCTCGTATGACTACAGTGTGGCAAGAACCACGTTTTTTCCGAACGACGGTAACAGAGAATATGTATTTCGGGGAAGAGGGTTTAGAAAATCAGTTAGAAAAAAATAGTGAACTTATAAATGCAACGCCGATTATTAGAGGGTTACCTGAAGGGAGTTAAACTGTGCTACATAAAAGCGGTGAAGAGTTTTCGGGAGGCGAAAGAAAACGTCTTGCATTATTGCGCGCGATTGTATCAAATCCAACTCTTATTATTTTAGATGAACCGACGGCTGAGTTAGATCCGGGCAATCAAGAACTGGTTTGGAATATGATTGAAGGGATAGGGAGAGATGTAACGAGAATTGTGGCAACACATGATGTAGAGAGAGCGATGATAGCAGATTGTGTTGTTGTCATAAAGAATGGGACTATTGTGGAATGTGGGAATCCTAGAGAATTATTAAATTGCAACTCATTGTACAAAGAGTTGCAAACAAAAAGATAAGAGATATGTAATGCTCTTATCTTTATTCCGCTATTTGCCGGGCAGCCCGATTGGTGAGGGCTGATTAAAGTTTCACTTTATTCGGTCTCATTAAGTTGATAAGTATAAGAATTCGAATCACTAGAATTAACTTCTTTGACGAGAGTAAGTTGATTTGTATCTGGATTATATTTGAAAATCTTAATTGTATGTTCGCTACTTAGTAATGGATTATATTCTTGAATAGCGAATGTATTTTCCGCGATTTGTGTCATATTACTGGTGGGAACATTTTCTATGGAATCATGATTTGTAGAAATTTCAACGACTTTTTCACTGTTGAAAAATAAAAGAACGATTACTAAAATAACTAAGCATATTCGTATATAGCGTAGCTCTTTGGTGATAGGGTGTTCTCCCAAAACAATCATCCTTTCTATAGCTATTCTATAGTAGTAATGGTAGTCATCGTGAAAAAAGTAATAATGCCGAGGCCTGCCAAAAGGATAAATGAGATTAATGCGATATAGAGACAAATATGTCCAACTTGTTTTTTTTCAGGATCTTTACTAAATAGTGAGATAATCCATGTGATAATTCCGATTGGGGAAAATATAAAACTAAGAATATATAGAAGTATTTTTTTAAATAAATTCATGAGAGCTCCTTTCATTGTAAAATGTTCTATGTATTTCTAATTATATGATTAAAAGGTAAATATTTCATCTTAGTTATAAAAATTCTGATTATTTAGAATGTGAATATTTCCAAGCTTGTCCGTATAAGCTAAAATAAGGTATATAGTATTGTGATGAATGTGTTAAAAGAAGATAATACGTTAGGGTGATATAAAATGTGGCGGAAGCTTACGATTATTGTAGTGTTACTTTGTTTAGCGGGATATGCAGCTTATGAACAGTTTGGTCATAAAGAGCAGGCGGTAAAAGTGAAGCAAGAAAAAAGTGAAGCTGCGATGAAAGAGATTATCGCAAGGAATGGTATTGAGATAGGGAAGAGTGCACCGGACTTTACATTAACGAAGTTAGATGGGACAAATGTAAAGTTATCGGATTTAAAAGGAAAGAAAGTAATTTTAAACTTTTGGGCTACGTGGTGTGGACCATGTCAGCAAGAAATGCCTGATATGGAGGCTTTCTATAAAGAACATAAAGAGAACGTAGAAATTTTAGCGGTCAATTATACGCCTTCAGAAAAAGGTGGGGGGGAAGAGAAGGTAAGCAATTTTGCTAAAGAAAAAGGAATTACTTTTCCTATTTTATTGGACAAGAACATTGATGTGACAACAGCTTATAAAGTAATTACGATTCCAACTTCGTATTTTATAGATACAAAAGGTGTCATTCAAGATAAGTTTATTGGGCCGATGACACAAAAAGAGATGGAGAAAAGAGTTGCTAAATTAAAATAATGGTGAAAAGGTAGAGATGGAGAGTTCCCATTTCTGCCTTTTCTTTTTCAAGTAGTAATCACTTCATGATATGATGTAAGAAATATAACCGTTTAGAGATAAAGGAGTGTATGGAGTGGGGAATGTATCCTTACCGTTAGATTATGTTGTAATTGATTTTGAAACAACAGGATTTAACCCTTATAATGATAAAATTATTCAAGTTGCAGCAGTGAAATATCGTAATCATGAATTAGTAGATCAATTTGTTTCATACGTGAATCCAGAGCGGCCAATTCCGGACCGAATAACGAGTTTAACAGGTATTACTAATTATCGCGTTTCAGATGCACCGACGATTGAAGAAGTGTTACCTTTATTTTTAGCATTTTTACATACAAATGTTATTGTGGCCCATAATGCTTCTTTTGATATGCGCTTTTTGAAAAGTAATGTAAATATGCTTGGGTTGCCTGAACCTAAAAATAAAGTAATTGATACTGTATTTTTAGCAAAGAAATACATGAAGCATGCGCCTAATCATAAACTTGAAACGTTAAAACGAATGCTTGGAATTCGTTTAAGCTCTCATAATGCATTTGACGATTGCATTACGTGTGCTGCTGTTTATCAAAAGTGTGCAGCTATTGAAGAAGAAGGGAAACGAAAAGTAAATAAGGCTATGCTTGATGAAACTGCGGTATATGAAGCGGTGAAAGAAATACTTGCATGTAATAAACGTAATGTAGAATGGCTACGTTGTATGAACGTAGGAAGTTATTTAGATATAAAAGCTTTTTATCCAGTTATGAGATTAAAGGTAAAAGGGCGAAAGAAATATGTATTAACAGAGATATTAGAAGAAGATGTGAAAGAAATATGTACAAGTTTAAAATGTGAACCGGCGTTAAAAAGTGAAGTTGGTAATACGAGAATTATGCTTAATAGCTTAGAGGATGTTATGAAATTAGAAAGTTATATTTTAGAGCAGTATGATTTTGTATTACAGGCGCTTCATGATTATAAAGAAAATGAAATGAATGCAGATGAAAAGTTGAAAGAATATTTAAATATTATGGTATAAAAAACTCCGTGTGCAATATATTGTACACGGAGTTTTTTTAGGAGTACTAAAACATAAAATTTTCTTACAAATCTGATTAAAGAGTTTTTTGTTTGCTCATACTATGTAATAAGAAAGCGAAGGAGAGAGGGTGAACAACATGAGAAGAAGTCGCCGTAAATCGTTTGAAGAACTTGTAAATGAAAATAAACAACAATTATTAAGCGATCGTGAGGCAATTGATCGCATTGAAGAGCGCATTGAAAAACGTTATGAAATGAAACTTTTTAAGCAAGCTGAATAATTCTTAACACTAGTACGATACTAGTGTTAAGGAGGCGATAGTAATGGGTAATCCGAAAAAAAATTCAAAAGACTTTGCACCGAATCATATTGGAACACAATCAAAAAAAGCTGGTGGAAATAAAGGAAAGCAAATGCAAGATCAAACAGGTAAACAACCGATTGTTGATAATGGTTAAAGAAAAGGAGAATATTACATTCTCCTTTTTTATGTATAAATTTGAGGAAAGATAGGTAATTTAAGATGGTGTGTATATACAATATTAGGAGGGAAGTACATGCCAAATCCAGATAATCGAAGTGACAACGCTGAAAAGTTACAAGAAATGGTGCAAAATACAGTTGATAACTTTAATGAAGCAAAAGAAACAGCGGAACTTTCTAATGAAAAAGATCGTGCTGCTATTGAAGCAAAAAATCAAAGACGTTTAGAAAGTATTGACTCATTAAAAAGTGAAATCAAAGATGAATCTTAACAAAATGTACAAAAAGGGCTGACTTTTGTCAGCCCTTTTTCGTAATCGTAAAGTTTTCAACAAGTAAACGCCAATTTTGTGGAAATGGCAAGCCAATCTTCCAATAACTAATACCGCCAATGCCCTGCTCTTTCATTAAATTGAATTTACTTTGAATAGACCTCGCATCTTCAAACCAAACTTCATGTTGTACGCCATTTTCGTCAAAGTAATTAAAATGTGGAGCTTGAGCTGTGAAATCATAGCGGATAGGAACATTATATTTACGAGCAAGTGCAACAGCTGCGACAGAGCTAACTGCTTTTGCTGGTGGATTCCCTTGTTTGAACGGAAGTTTCCAATCGAATCCGTATAAGTTTTGCCCCATCATAATTTTTTGGGGAGGCATTTGAGATTTTGCGTATTGAAGTACTTCTTTTACAGGACCGATAGGAGAGATTGCCATTGGTGGCCCGCCCTGCCAACCCCAGTCATATGTCATAATGACGACGAAATCAACAATTTGCCCTTGCGCTTTATAATCATGGGCTTCGAAAAATTTTCCCTTTTGATTTGAACTTGTTTTCGGTACGAGAGTTGTGCTTAATGTGTACCCGCTAGGTAAGCGTGTTTTTACATTTCGTAAAAAGCGATTATACGCCTCGCGGTCTTCGGGTGCTACACTCTCGAAATCGAAATGAATGTCTCGCATGCCATATTTTTCAGCTGTTTGCAAAATGTTAGTAATAAATTTGTTTTGAATCGTTGCGTCGCGTAAAATAACCGATGTTAGATCGGCACTGAAATTACCATTTTCGATATTTGTAATAACGAGCATAGGGATTGTTTGCCCTTGCGTTGCAATATTAGCAATTTTAGCTGTTTCAGTAGGTTCTTTTAATGTGCCATCTCTTTTTGCCTCAAAACTAAAATAAGCTAAATATGTTAAAAATGGATTGATGGCACGTGTAGCATTAACTAAACTCTCTTTAATCGGTATAGTGGAAGGTTGTAAATAAGCGATGGATTCTACAGCTCGTTTTGTGCCTTTTGGTACATATAATTGTTGTCCGACATGGAGAATAGATTTTAAAGATAAATTATTAACTTTAGCTAAACTAGCGAGGGGGACATTATATGTTTGAGAAATCCGATAGAGGCTGTCACCAGGCTGTACATAATAATTATTTCCTTTCGTATTAACAATAAGTGCCTGACCAACAACGAGCGTTTCAGCGGGATTTAGTCCATTGTCTTTTACTATTTCGTCAGGTGTTGATCCATATTTTGATGCCAAGCTATATACGCTATCACCGCTACGAACCGTTACAATTTGAATCATATGCTTGCTCCTTTCGGGAAAAGATTCACTATTTTTATTTTATTTTTGATGTCACTGTATTATGATTAAATGTATGCAAGGTAGCAGAAGTGAAAGAAGGGAAGAAACAGTTAGTGTATATCTACAAAAATATATAATTAGTGATAAAATATTTGTAGATGAAAAATTGTCGCCGGAGTAAAGTAGTTTCATGGGATGAAAAATATGAAAGTATATTCAATTGGTGATTTTGCAAAAAAAGGCAGGTAGGATAGAACAAACTAGTTGCCATCTTCAAGGGAAAATAAGCTAAGAAGATGGTTAAGGGGTTGCTGGAAAATGATGCTTGCGAAGAAAGTGAGAATCAAGCCGAATAAAGAACAAGAATTGCAACTTTGGAAATCTGTTGGTACGGCAAGATGGGCTTATAATTGGACACTGGCGAAGCAAGAAGAGAATTACAAGAATGGCGGAAAGTTCATATCAGACGTTTTTTTACGGAAAGAATTAACTGTATTAAAGCAGTCTGAAGAATATGCTTGGTTGTACGATGTTTCAAATAATATAGCCAAACAAGCGATTAAAGATGCTTGTGAAGCATATAAGCGATTTTTCAAGGGACTGGCTGATAAACCACGATTCAAAAGCAGAAGGAAAGCAAAACTCTCTTTTTACAATGATAATGTCAAGTTAAAAGTAAAAGAAAAACAAGTTTTGATTGAGAAAGTTGGTAGGGTAAAAACATCCGAAAAGTTACCTGTAGGGGTTAAGTACTCTAATCCACGCGTTAGCTTTGACGGTAAGTATTGGTATTTGTCTGTCGGTATTGAACAGGAGTTTACAAAAGAGAAATTAACGGCTGTTTCGTTAGGAATAGATATTGGAATCAAAGAATTAGCATATTGTTCTGATGGGCAGAGGAAGAACAATATCAACAAAACAAAAATGGTAAGACAGGTAGAGAAACGCCTTCGTAGGTTGCAACGTCAAGTTTCTCGTAAATATGAAATGAATAAGGAGGGAAACCGTTTTGTCAAAACAAGCAACATTATAAAAATCGAGAAAGAGATACGACAACTACATAGAAGGTTATCAAATATCAGAAAGAATCATCTTCATCAATCCACGAGCGAAATTGTGAAAACCAAGCCATTTCGCATTGTGATGGAGACGTTGCATATGAAAGGTCTGATGAAGAATAGATACCTAGCTAAAGCGATTGCGAAGCAGTGTTTATATGAGTTCAAAAGACAAATTCAATACAAGTGTGAAAAATATGGTATTGAATTTGTAGAAGCTGATACATGGTATCCTTCTTCAAAAATGTGTTCCAGTTGTGGAAGCATTAACAAAGAACTAAAACTTTCTGACCGTGTATACAAATGCACTTGTGGTCACGAAATGGATAGGGATTTAAATGCGGCTATCAATTTGTCACGGTATGAATTAGCCAGTTAACATCTAAAAAAGTTACGGCTAATATGTAGGATTCGTTGTATCCGAATTTACGCCCTCGGAGTGTTACATCAAACGAAAGTAGCTTCTGTGAAATCGGACACGTAGAACAGGGAAATAAACAAAAATTATAGATTTTTATAAGTTTATGGCAACGGCGAATATACATATGTTTGTAGCAGAACATGAAGTTGAAATCCGTTATGCGGAAACAGATCAAATGGGTGTTGTTTACCATTCAAACTACTTAGTGTGGCTTGAGTTAGGTCGCACGAAACTTATACAAGATTTAGGTTTTTCATATGTTGAAATGGAGAAAGAAGGAATTATTTCTCCTGTGTTAGATTTACAAATTTCATACCGTAAAGCGATGCGTTACGGAGAAAAAGCAATCGTAAAAACATGGGTAGATACTGTGAGCCCACTTCGCGTTGTATATGGATATGAAATATATAATGGTGATGGTGAACTTTGTATTACTGCAAGTACGACGAATATTTGTGCGAAAAAAGAAGGGTTCCGCCCTGTATCATTTAAAAAGTTATATCCTGAGTGGTATGCGAAATATGAGGAAATTAAGAAAAAATAAAAAAGCGTGGCAGAAGCCACGTTTTTTTATTTTTCATAATTAAATTGTGGGAAGTCGTCACCTTCGTTAAGTGTAACAGATAAATTATGTCCATCGAAGAACCATTCATCATCGCCTTCAATAAAGAAGTTAATACCTTCTTCTTGAATTTGAACAGCAGGATGTGCAGGATCATCTTTACGAATCCCTAAAGAAAGTCCTTTTTGCACAGTACTGCAACCACCGTATTGTACGAAAAAGCGTAGTGTTTCATTTGATTGTAAGTTTAATTCATTTTTATACCATTGTGCTGCTTCTTTTGTTACGGAAAGATTCATGTATAGTTCCTCCAAATTATGTTGCTTTTTCTTTAGTATAAAAAATAACGCAAAAAGACGCTATTAATATGCTTCACGTTTTCTTTTTGCGTTATGTGGGTTACGATCTTATTTTTGCTTTTTTGAAAAGTTTGCTTTTGGTTCAGTTTTATTTATAATTCGTCCGATATTTGCACGGTGTTTATAAATAACCATACCTGCTAATAAACACATCGCAATAATGAAGATTTTATCCCCGCTAACAATGGATGCAATAACAGCAACAACTGCTGTTACCATAGAAGAAAGTGATACGTATCTTGTTGTAAATAAAAGGGTGAAAAATACAACAGCCAATATTGCAAAAACAACTGGTGAATAGCATAATAGCACCCCAGCAGAAGTTGCAACTGCTTTACCACCGCGGAATTTCGCGAAGATTGGATAGACATGTCCAAGAACAGCCGCTAACCCGAACCATAGTGGATGAATATCTAATCCGAAAATCATTGGTAGACTTGTTGCTAATGTCCCTTTTAAAATGTCAGCAATTGTAACGGTAAAACCTGCTTTTTTCCCTAATGTGCGGAATGTGTTTGTTCCGCCTAGATTACCGCTCCCGTGCTCACGAATATCGATTCCGTAGCCGATTTTTCCAACAACTAGTGCAAATGGAATCGAGCCAAGTAAGTAGGCAACGATAAATAAAAGATATGTAGTAACCATAAGTTCAGTCTCCTTTATTCAAATGTGTTGATAAAGGGTAAAAAGAGTTTTTCCCGTATATTGTACCATACATTTGTAAAGAGCACATTTCTTTTTTGTAAATGAAAAATTCATTATTTCGTGAAAAAAATTTCACAGTAATGTTACATTTCTCACAGAAACAGTAAGACTATATGTAGTAACATTTTAATCAAAAGATAACAACATATTGGTGGAGGGTTATAAATGTTACAAAATAATACACGTGGAGAAGAAGAATTAATGAAAGTGTTTGAGACAATAGTCCACGGCAATGAACAAGATTTGATGCAAGAAAATGCAAATGTAGACGGCCGCTCTCCAATGGGCGTAATGGGAACGTTCGCATCTGAGAGTGCAAAATATTATGCTGTTGAGAATTTATTGTCAGATCAAGTGAAAAAAGCGATAAATGAAAATATATTATATCCACATGATTTAGATTTTTATGCAACAGGAACGACGACTTGTTCACAAATTCCGTTAGCACAAATGCTTGCTAACGGTTTTCATACTGGACATGGACATATGAGACAACCGCAAGACATTAAAAGTGCATTGGCTCTTTCGTCTATTATTTTTCAAGCGAATCAAAATATGCAGCATGGTGGTCAATCGTTTGCACTCTTTGATATTGATTTAGCACCTTATGTACGAAAAACAATTGAGAGACATAAAAAACGATTACAATCATATCCGCTTACGAAAGAACAAATAGAAGAATTCGCATGGAAAGAAACGGAAAATGATACGTATCAAGCGTGTGAGGCTTTCGTTCATAATTCGAATAGTATGCATAGTAGGGGTGGAGGACAAGTACCGTTTATTTCCATTAATTACGGAACAGATACATCAAAAGAAGGAAGAATGTTAATTAAACAACTTTTAAAAGCGACACAAGCTGGACTTGGTAAAGGAGAGACACCGATTTTTCCGATTCAAATTTTCAAGATGAAAAAAGGTGTGAATTTTGAAGAAAGTGATCCAAACTACGATTTATTTGAATTAGCATTAGAGACAACGGCTGAACGATTATTCCCTAACTTTTCATTTTTAGATGCTCCGTTTAATGCAGTGCATTATGATGGAAGACCAGAAAGTGAAGTATGTTACATGGGATGTCGTACCCGTGTTATGTCTAATATACATGGAGAAGAAACAGCGATTGGTAGAGGGAATTTATCATTTACGTCTATTAATTTAGTGAAATTAGCGTTAATTAGTGGTTCAAAAGAAGCGTTTTTTGAAGCGCTAAACTATTATTTAGATTTAGGAATTAAGCAGCTATTAGAAAGATATGCGTATCAATGTACGAAACGAGCAAGAGATTTTCAGTTTTTATATTCACAAGGTGTATGGCGTGGTGGAGAAACGTTGCAGCCTGAAGACTCCGTAGCCTCGATTTTAAAACAAGGGACGTTAAGTATTGGTTTTATCGGTCTTGCGGAATGTTTAGTAGCTTTAACAGGAAAGCATCATGGGGAAGATGGAGAATCATGGAAACTTGGGTATGAAATTATTTCCTTTATGAGAGATAGAATGGATAAAGCGACAGAAGAACATCAACTGAATTTCTCAGTAATTGCAACTCCAGCAGAAGGATTATCAGGGAAGTTTGTGAAAAAAGATAGAGAAGAATTTGGTGAAATTAATGGTATAACGAACCATAATTACTATACGAATTCATTCCATATTCCAGTTTATTATAACATTCAAGCGATAAATAAAATCCGTTTAGAAGGCCCGTTCCATGCTCTCTGTAATGGAGGACACATTACTTATATTGAACTAGATGGAGCAGCAATGCATAACAAAAAGGCATTAAAACAAATTGTACAAGCCATGGCAGAACATGGCGTTGGATACGGTTCAATTAATCATCCTGTTGACCGTTGTAAGTGCTGTAGTTATCACGGGGTTATTGGGAATGAATGTCCAAGTTGCGGGAATAAAGATGAGGCTAATATAGAAAGAATTCGCCGTATAACAGGCTATCTTGTAGGAGATATGTCGAAGTGGAATAGTGCGAAACGTAGTGAAGAGATAGATCGGGTGAAACATAAATGAAAGTGATGAATATTATTCATGATAGTGTAGTAGATGGAGAAGGATTGCGGACAGTCGTGTTTTTTGCGGGCTGTCCGCATCGTTGCGTTGGTTGCCATAATTCGAAATCGTGGAATATTTGCAATGGAACGGAAATGACAGTAGAAGAAATTGTGAAAGAGATTGCAAGTAATCCATTAACTGATGTAACATTTTCAGGTGGAGATCCATTTTTTCAAGCTGCTGAAGTGAAAAAGGTAGCAAAAATCGTGAAAGATTTGAAAAAAAACCTATGGATGTATACAGGTTATACGTTAGAAGAGATACAGAGTTCTCAAAATAATGATATGATAGAGTTGTTACATTATGGGGATGTTTTAGTCGATGGAAGGTTTGAAATTGAGAAAAAAGATTTAACACTTCCATTTCGCGGAAGCTCCAATCAACGTATTATTCGATTGAAAGAGTAAAAAGGCGGGATAGATTATATGAATAAAACAGTATTGCTTGTTGAAGATGAAAGAAGATTACGTGAAATTGTTAGTGATTATTTTCGTAATGAAGGCTTTGAAGTAATCGAAGCAGAAGATGGAAAAAAAGCGTTAGAGTTATTTGCAGAGCATGAAATTGATTTAATTATGTTAGATATTATGTTACCGGAAATAGATGGATGGTCTGTTTGTAGAAGAATTAGAAAAGAATCAGCAGTACCAATTATTATGTTGACAGCACGTTCGGATGAGGATGATACATTGCTAGGTTTCGAATTAGGTGCAGACGAGTATGTAACGAAACCATTTAGCCCGAAAGTATTAGTAGCTCGCGCAAAGACGTTATTGAAACGTGCGGATGGTGCGGTAGGAGTAGCGGAAGAAAATGCTATGTCTTTAGCTGGAATAGAAGTAAATCGTCTATCTAGAACTGTTTTAGTAGATGGAGAAGAAATTATATTGACACATAAAGAATTTGAACTTCTTGTGTATTTAATGGAGAACAAAGGAATCGTGTTATCACGTCAACATTTATTAGATCAGTTATGGGGATATGACTATTACGGTGATGACAGAACGGTTGATACCCATATTAAAAAACTTCGAAATAAGCTAGGAGATAAAGCGAAGCATATCGGTACTGTTATTCGAGTTGGTTATAAATTTGAAGAATAATCTAGAACGATTTGTGTAATTTAGCCTAGGGAAATGGCGATTTTATACTCTCTTTTGAAGGTAGAATGTACAAAAAATACTTTTTTTGTCTACAATGTTAGATAGGAGTATTTTTTTAATTAGATTTCACGATGAGTTCACAAGAAGGACACAAAACGTGACTATACTGAAAATACGAATTCACCAGAGAGGGGAAATAAAACATGGGATATTACGACGGACCAAATTTAAATGAAGAGCATAGTGAAACGAGAGAAGTGAGAAAATCAGGTAGTAAAAAAGGCTATTTCTTCACAGGTTTAGTGGGGGCTGTAGTCGGAGCGGTTTCGATTAGTTTTGCAGCACCATATATGCCATGGGCTCAAAATAATGGAGCGCCAGTATCATCATTTAGTTCGGATTCAAAAGTAGAAGGTACTGTAGTTCCTGTTGTAAATAAAGCGAAAAATGAAACTGATTTACCTGGTATGATTGAAGGGGCGAAAGATGTTGTTGTAGGTGTTATTAATATGCAACAAAGTGTTGATCCATTTGCAATGCAACCGACAGGTCAAGAACAACAAGCTGGTTCAGGATCAGGTGTTATTTATAAAAAAGCAGGGAATAAAGCATATATCGTAACAAACAACCACGTAGTAGATGGTGCAAATAAACTTGCTGTAAAACTAAGTGATGGTAAAAAGGTAGATGCAAAGTTAGTAGGGAAAGATCCTTGGTTAGACTTAGCTGTTGTTGAAATTGACGGGGCTAATGTGAATAAAGTTGCAACTTTAGGTGACTCAAGTAAAATCCGCGCGGGTGAAAAAGCAATTGCAATCGGTAACCCACTAGGTTTTGATGGAAGTGTAACGGAAGGTATAATCAGTAGTAAAGAACGTGAAATTCCAGTTGATATTGATGGCGATAAACGACCAGATTGGCAAGCACAAGTTATTCAAACAGATGCAGCGATTAACCCTGGTAACAGTGGTGGTGCATTATTTAACCAAAATGGTGAAATAATTGGGATTAACTCAAGTAAAATTGCACAACAAGAAGTTGAAGGAATTGGCTTTGCTATTCCAATTAATATCGCAAAGCCAGTTATTGAATCACTTGAAAAAGACGGAGTAGTGAAACGTCCAGCCCTTGGAGTAGGTGTCGTTTCATTAGAAGATGTGCAAGCTTATGCAGTCAATCAATTGAAAGTACCGAAAGAAGTAACGAATGGTGTTGTATTAGGTAAAATTTACCCAATATCACCGGCTGAAAAAGCTGGTTTAGAGCAATATGATATTGTAGTAGCATTAGATAATCAAAAAGTAGAGAATGCTCTTCAATTCCGTAAATATTTATATGAAAAGAAAAAAGTAGGCGAGAAAGTAGAAGTTACATTCTACCGTAACGGTCAAAAAATGACGAAATCGGCTACTTTAGCAGATAATTCAGCTACAAAGAATCAATAATCGAAATAAAAGAAAGTCTCTTTCATATTGAAAGAGACTTTCTTTATCGGCTATACTAAAGGAATAGGAGGGATTAATTATGACAATTGAAAACCCAACTCGTACGGAAATTGGTGAAGTGTTAAAGAAAAGCAAAACAATTGCGGTTGTTGGATTATCAGATAAGCCAGAACGTACATCGTATATGGTTTCAAAAGCAATGCAAGATGCTGGATACCGCATTATTCCAGTTAATCCAACAGTAGATGAGGTGCTTGGAGAAAAGGCAGTTTCTTCACTAAAGGATATTAAGGAACACGTTGACATAGTAAATGTATTTCGTCGCTCAGAGTTTTTAATGGATGTTGCAAAAGAATTTGTAGAGATTGATGCAGATGTTTTTTGGGCACAATTAGGAGTACAAGATGAGGATACATACAAATTTTTAAAAGAAAAAGACTATACTGTAATAATGGATCGTTGTATTAAAGTAGAACATGCGATGACAAAATAGTATAGATTTAAAGGTAGAAAGATTGATTCAGCCCTCATTATAGATAAGTAGGGCCGATGAACGAGGTGTTCATCATGAGATTTTTTAAAGGCTGTTTTTGGGGGTTGTTATTTGTAATCCCATTTTGGATCTTGATCATTTGGATCATAATAAAGGTTTGGAATGTGTAATCTTGGAATACATATCCATTTCTCGTTGACAAACGATTATTTTTCTGAAATAGTAGCCTAGAGGAATCCTTGTGAGAAAACAAGGATTTTTCTATTGAAAATGGTATATAAAAGAGATAAGATAACTTGCCAAAACTATAGTCGAGGCGTTATTCTATAATAGAAACATATGTTCTGATTTTGGATTAGGAAAGGGGCAAGGAGTTTGGCGAAGCATCAGTTCCAATATAATGAAGATGCGATTCAAGTGTTAGAAGGACTTGAAGCCGTTCGAAAACGCCCGGGTATGTATATCGGGAGCACGGACAGCCGTGGATTGCATCATTTAGTATATGAAATAGTAGATAACTCCGTTGACGAAGCGTTAGCGGGATTTGGCGACGAAATTTCAGTCGTAATACATAAAGATAATAGTATTAGCGTTATAGATAAAGGGCGAGGAATGCCTACGGGAATGCATAAACTTGGGAAACCTACACCTGAAGTTATTTTAACTGTACTTCATGCCGGTGGTAAGTTTGGTCAAGGTGGTTACAAAACGAGTGGTGGTTTGCACGGTGTTGGGGCATCGGTTGTAAATGCCTTATCAGAATGGTTAGTCGTAACGATTAAGCGTGACGGAAATATTTACGAACAACGCTTTGAAAATGGCGGTGTTCCTGTAACGACGCTTGAGAAAATCGGGAAGACGAAAGAGTCTGGTACTACGATGCATTTCAAACCAGATACAACGATTTTCAGCACAACAAATTATAATTATGAAACATTATGTGAGAGATTACGTGAATCTGCATTCTTATTAAAAGGAATGAAAATCTCGATAAAAGATGAACGAAATGATTTAGAGGATGTATTTCATTATGAAACGGGAATTGAAGCTTTCGTTTCATATTTAAACGAAGAAAAAGATTCCATTCATCCAGTTGTATATTTCACTGGTGAACAAAATGGAATTGAAGCAGAACTAGCATTTCAATTTAACGATGGCTACTCAGAAAACATTTTATCGTTTGTAAATAACGTACGTACAAAAGATGGTGGAACACACGAAGCTGGATTTAAAACAGCGATGACGCGTGTGTTTAACGAGTATGCTCGTAAAGTAGCACTATTAAAAGAAAAAGATAAAAACTTAGAAGGCACAGATATTCGTGAAGGTGTAGCGGCTATCGTTTCGGTACGTGTACCAGAAGAAGTGCTTCAGTTTGAAGGGCAAACGAAAGGGAAACTAGGTACAAGTGAAGCGCGTTCTTCAATTGATGCCATTGTATCTGAGCATTTAGCATACTTTTTAGAAGAAAATCCTGATGTAGCTACACTTCTTGTGAGAAAAGCAATTAAAGCAGCACAAGCCCGTGAAGCAGCCCGTAAAGCAAGAGAAGAAGCGCGTAGTGGTAAGAAAAAGAAAAAATCAGAAGGTACGTTAAGCGGGAAATTAACACCTGCACAATCACGTAACCCGCAAAAAAATGAACTGTACCTAGTAGAGGGTGACTCTGCCGGTGGTTCTGCGAAACAAGGACGAGACCGACGTTTCCAGGCCGTATTACCGTTACGTGGTAAAGTAATTAATACAGAAAAAGCAAAGCTTGCTGATATCTTTAAAAATGAAGAGATTAATACAATCATTTATGCGATTGGCGGCGGTGTAGGAAATGAATTTGATGTTGAAGATATTAACTACGATAAAGTTGTAATTATGACCGATGCCGATACGGATGGGGCTCATATTCAAGTATTGTTATTAACGTTCTTCTACAGATATATGAAGCCACTTATCGAAGCTGGTAAAGTGTTTATCGCACTTCCTCCTTTATACAAAGTAAGTAAAGGAAAAGGTAAGAGTGAGGTAATTGAATACGCTTGGTCAGATGAGGAATTAGACGGTGTAACGAAAAAAGTTGGAAAAGGCTATATGTTACAACGTTATAAAGGACTTGGTGAAATGAATGCGGATCAATTATGGGAAACAACAATGAATCCTGAAACGCGTACATTAATTCGCGTGAAAATTGATGATGCAGCAAGAGCAGAGCGTCGCGTTACAACATTAATGGGCGATAAAGTAGAACCGCGCCGTAAATGGATTGAACGTAATGTACAGTTTGGTATGCAAGAAGAAGGAAATATTTTAGAAAATGAAATGATTATGGAGACGGAGGTGGAATAACATGCAAGCAGAGAAGTTTCATGACCTCCCGCTTGAAGACGTGTTAGGTGATCGCTTTGCACGTTATAGTAAATATATTATTCAAGATCGTGCACTTCCAGATGCACGTGATGGCTTAAAGCCAGTACAAAGACGTATTTTATATTCTATGTATGTAGAAGGTAATGTACATGATAAAGCGTTTCGTAAATCAGCTAAAACAGTAGGTAATGTTATCGGTAATTATCATCCACATGGAGATTCCTCTGTATATGAAGCAATGGTACGCTTAAGCCAAACTTGGAAAGTACGTAATGTTTTAGTTGAAATGCATGGTAATAACGGTAGTGTTGATGGGGACCCAGCGGCAGCGATGCGTTATACGGAAGCTCGTTTATCACCAATCGCATCTGAATTATTACGTGATCTTGATAAAGAAACAGTTGAATTCGTGTCAAACTTTGATGATACGAGTGAAGAACCGGTTGTATTACCAGCAGCGTTCCCGAATTTATTAGTGAACGGATCTACAGGGATTTCCGCTGGTTATGCAACAGAAATTCCTCCGCATCATCTTGGAGAAGTTATTGATGCTACAATGATGCGTATTGATAAGCCAAATAGTACTGTTGATGATTTATTAACAGTTATGAAAGGACCAGATTTCCCAACAGGCGGTATTATTCAGGGGATTGATGGTATTAAAAAGGCGTATGAAACAGGTAAAGGTAAAATTATTATTCGCGGAAAAGCAGAAGTTGAAACAGTGCGCGGTGGGAAACAACAAATTGTAATCACTGAAATTCCTTACGAAGTGAATAAGGCAAATCTTGTAAAGAAAATGGATGAATTACGTCTAGATAAAAAGTTAGATGGTATTGCTGAAGTGCGTGATGAGACAGATCGTACTGGTTTACGAATTGTTGTTGAATTAAAGAAAGAAGCAAACGCCGAAGGTATTTTAAATTATTTATATAAAAATACAGATTTGCAAATTCCATATAACTTTAATATGGTAGCGATCAATAATCGTCGTCCAACACTTATGACATTACCGAAAATTTTAGATGCTTATATTGGACATCAAAAAGAGGTTATTACGAGACGTTCGCAATATGAATTAAGAAAAGCAGAAAATCGTCAACATATTGTAGAAGGTTTAAAGAAAGCATTATCGATTTTAGACCAAGTAATTGAAACAATTCGAGCTTCAAAAGATAAACGTAACGCGAAAGATAATTTAAGTGCAAAATTTGGCTTTACAGAAGCACAGGCAGAAGCAATTGTTTCCTTGCAATTATATCGCTTAACGAATACAGACATTACGGCGTTACAAGAAGAAGCAGATGAGCTTAATAAGAAAATTATTGAGCTACAGGCAATTTTACAAAGTGAAAAAAGATTACTTCAAGTAATTAAAACAGATTTAAAGAGAGTTAAGAAAACATATAGTGATGATCGACGCGCAATTATTGAAGATCAAATCGAGGAAATTAAAATCGATGTAGAAGTGATGATCCCACAAGAAGATGTCATCGTTACTGTAACGAAAGAAGGGTATGTGAAACGTACTGGATGGCGCTCACACAATGCCTCAAACGGCAAAGACTTCGGTATGAAAGAGGGTGACATCTTACTTGAACGATTCGATACGAATACGACAGAGACAGTCCTCTTATTTACGAATAAAGGAAACTATATATATCTGCCAGTATACGAAATGCCAGATATTCGTTGGAAAGATTTAGGTCAGCACGTTGCTAATATCGTTTCACTCGACCGGGATGAAACAATCATTTGGGCAACGGTTGTACAGAACTTTGAGGAAGAAAAACGATTTATCGTATTTGTAACAAGAAATGGTATGATAAAGAAAACAGAATTAAATCAATATAAAGTTCAGCGTTATTCAAGGGCATTCGTTGCTGTAAACTTGAAAAAAGATGATGAAGTTGTCGATATATTTGCGACAGATGGAACGAGTGATATCGTTCTTGCTACACACGGTGCATATGCACTTATTTTCCATGAAGATGAAGTAAGTCCAGTCGGTGTAAGAGCTGCTGGCGTGAAAGCAATTAATTTAAAAGAAGATGACTATGTCGCTTCTGGTAAACCGTTAAATGGTGACAAAGATCAACTTATTCTCGTAACACAGCGCGGTGCTGTAAAACGTCTAAAAGCATCAGAAATTGAAAAATCAACGAGGGCGAAACGAGGTCTTGTTATTTTCAAAGAATTAAAACGTAATCCGTACCGCATTGTCGGTATTGAAATTGTTCGGGACGATGAATTAGTTTACATGAAGACAGAGAAAAACATTGTAGAAGAGATTGATCCGAAAGCGTATCGAAATAAAGACCGGTATAGTAATGGTAGCCTAGTGCTAGATGTTAATGATACTGGTGAAGTAGTAGAAACGTGGACGAAGAAAAGACCAGAATAAAGAGGGCATCTTGCTATGAATAATAGCAAGATGCTTTTTTCTAGGCAATTTATTATGTAAATAATAATAATCTTGTTATAATAACTCGATGAAATCGTTCTCATAAAGTGAAACTTTAATCAATGGGGATTTTCTTTATCCACACTGATTATTAGTTGAACCAATCGGGCTTTAACAAGCAGTTGATTTCTCACCTAATTCCTTAGCTTTCGCTGAATTTTTGGTTAGGAATCTTACTGCCTGTTAAAGCGGGACAAATGGAGGGGCAACATGAAAAAAATAGGTGTAGGGATTGTAGGATTTGGTTTTTCTAGTACGACATTTCATATCCCACTATTACAAACGATAGAAGAATATGATATTCGTGCTGTATTATCCTCAAAAGAAGAGGTAGTAAAAGAAACATTACCAAATGCTAATGTTGTTAGTACAATTGATGAATTGGTGAAGCGAGCTGATGTTGACTTAGTTGTTATTACATCACCTAATACAACTCATTTTCCATATGTAAAAGAAGCAATTTTAAACGGTAAGCATGTTGTTGTAGAAAAACCATTTGTTGTCTCAATTGAAGAAGGGGAAAAGCTTATTTCATTAGCAGAGCAGCATAATGTAATGTTAAGCGTATATCATAATCGTCGTTTTGATAATGATTTCTTAACAATTAAGAAATTGTTAGGAGAAAACAGAGTAGGGAATGTATACGCATATGAATCGAATTTTGATCGTTTCCGTCCACATGTACGTGATCGATGGAGAGAAAAAAATCTACCAGGCTCCGGTATATTATACGATTTAGGGTCGCATTTAATTGACCAAGCGTTATCAATATTCGGGAAACCAGATGCGATAAGTGCAGATGTAATAAAACAACGACCAGGTGCAGAGGTGGATGATTATTTCCACATAGTACTTCATTACGGAGTTAAACGTGTCATTTTACGTAGTAGCAGTTATGTGAAAAAAGCTGGACCGCATTTTATAGTGCATGGAGAGAAAGGTTCTATCGTGAAGTACGGTATGGATTCGCAGGAAGAGCAATTAAAAAATGGAATGAAGCCAGGTGATAACGGTTATGGAGTAGACGATGAAGAGAATTTTGCTACTTTAGAAACAGAAGAAAACTTAGAGCGTATTCCAACAGAAGTCGGTTGTTATGACAATTATTATAAAGGTGTGCGAGATAGTATATTAAATGGTGAGAAACTACCTGTAACAGCAAAAGAAGGTTTAGATGTTATTAAACTGATTCAATTAGCGATTGAAAGCAGTGAAAAAGGTAGAGTCATTTCTATAAAATAAAAAGACACGAAATTCGTGTCTTTTTTATTAGGAATATGTGAATATGATTAATTATTTAGTTTAGTCGTTTATCATACATTAATTGGATTTGTATGCCATAAGGATCTTCAATAATACCATATGCTTCACTAAATATATTTTTTTCTAGCGGAGAGATTATTTTCACATGCTTATCGGAAATTAAATTATTATAAAACCTTTGTATTTCTTCTAAATTAGCGCTTTGAATGCAAAGTGACATGTTATTTCCAACGTTATAACGTTCATTAGTATTCATTGTATCTTCTGCTATCATTAGCTTTGTATTCCCAATTTGTAAAACAGAGTGAGCAATATGTTCTTTATTTTCACTTGTAATTTTAAAAGAACGATCTCTTTTCGCCAGTTCTTCATACGTAACAACCATTAATTTTTTGGCTTCTAAATTACGTGTATAAAAGTTAATCGCCTCCTTTGCTTGCCCGTTCATTGAAAGAAAAATAGCTATCTCTAAT